>WGBL01000312.1 GCA_015494375.1 Hyphomicrobiales bacterium
ATCTTTGGGAACTCCTCAAACTGATCGATCTTGAAATCGTACCGTTTGGGGAATCGGACGCTCGCGAGGCGCTTGAAGCCTATGCGCGCTGGGGAAAAGGCATGCACCCGAAAGCCAGATTAAATCTCTGCGATTGCATCTCCTATGCACTTGCGAAAAGCCGAAACGCACCGCTTCTCTTCAAGGGGGAGGATTTTCGGGCAACAGACGTCAAGGTTTGCTTATAACCGAGTCTGAGCGAGCCTGAGTATGGCAAAACTGCGGCTGAGCTCCAGAACCGGAGAACAGCGCCCGTGAAAGATTGACATGCCGTACTAGGGCACCCTCAAGAATGCGCCCGTGCCGCGCAAGCTCGGCGATTTTGCGCTATAGTCGCTCTGAGCATTGCTAGGCGCCGGTGAGCGGCGCCCCACCCCGGCAGCAAATTGGAGGTCGATCATGCGCATTGTCCTGGCCACACTTCTCGTCGATCTCCTTGTGATATGGGCCATGGCCGGCATACCGCCCACAGCGGCGGCGACAGGCAAGCTCAATCGCCTCGCCAAGGCGGCGTCCCCCTATCTCCGCCAGCACGCCGACAACCCGGTCGACTGGTACGAATGGGGCGAGGAGGCGTTCGCCAAGGCCAGGGCCGAGAACAAGCCCATTCTGCTTTCGGTGGGCTATTCGAGCTGCCACTGGTGCCATGTCATGCGGCGCGAGAGCTTTTCCGATCCCGAGATCGCCAAGGTGCTCAACGAGCATTTCGTTGCCATCAAGGTCGACCGTGAGCGCCGCCCCGAGGTGGACGAGACCTATATGCTGGCCACCGAACTCATCACCCGCTCAGGCGGCTGGCCCAACAACGTCTTTCTCACACCCGACCTGAAGCCCTTCATGGCGGGTACCTATTTCCCGCCGACGCAATTCAAACGCCTGCTCGAAGCGATCATCCAGCATTGGCAGACGAACGAAGTGCGGCTGCGCCAGGACGGCGAGCGTGTGGCGGCGCTTATCAACGAGATCATGGCGGCCCGCGCAGCAGCAGGCGAGATCACGCCTGCTGTGCTCGAGGGTGTGCGCGAGGAGCTGCAGAAGAGCTTCGATGTCTTTTATGGCGGCTTCGGCACTGCGCCCAAGTTCCCGCAAGAGCCGAGCCTGCTCTTCCTGCTCGCTCTCGCCGAGCGGCACAACGACCAAGAGGCCCTCAGGATGGCGACGGCGACGCTTGACGGCATCCTCGATGGCGGCATCCAAGACCATGCCGGCGGCGGCTTTCACCGCTATGCCACCGACAATCGCTGGATCGTGCCGCATTTCGAGAAGATGCTTTACAACCAGGCGCTCATCGCGCAGGCGCTCGTGCGCGCCTGGCGGCTTACGGGCAATGAGCGCTATGCCCGCGCCGCCCTGCGCGCCTACGATTTCGTGCTTCGCGACATGACAGCACCCGAGGGCGGGTTTTATTCCGCATTCGATGCCGACAGTGAGGAGGAAGAGGGCAAGTTCTACGTCTGGACGCCGGCCGAGCTGCGCGAGGTGCTCGGGTCCGAGGAGGCGGAATTCGCCATCAAGGCCTTTGGCGTGAGCGAGGAGGGCAATTTCGAGGGCGCCAATATCTTGCACATGCCCCAGCCGCTTGCCGATCTCGCCGACAGCATGGGGATGAGCGTAAGTGTCTTTCTCGACCGTCTCGAGCCCATCCGCGCCAAGCTCCGCGAGGCCCGCGCCAAGCGCGAGTGGCCCTTCCGCGACGACAAGATCCTCGCCGGCTGGAACGGCCTCATGATCGCCTCGCTCGCCGAAGCCGGGCTCTCGCTCAACGAGCCGCGCCTAGTTGCGGCTGCTGAGAAGGCGGCAACGTTCCTCTGGGAGAGAATGGGCGATGGGGCGGGGGCCTTGCGGCGCAGCTATTTCGAGGGCAGGGCGGAGCTCGAGGCGACCCAGACCGATCATGCCTATGCCGCACGCGGCCTTATTGCCCTTTATGACGCAACGGGCGAGGGGGCCTGGCTTGAGCGTGCCGAAAAGATTGTCGAAACAATCGATAAGCGCTTTCTGGATGCCGAGGCCGGCGATTATTACTCGACGGGCGATGCGAGCGGCTTTACGCGCCCCAAGAGCCGCAGCGACGGTGCTACGCCATCGGGCAACGCCGTCATGCTCGAGGCGCTGGCCAAACTTGCGCGCCGCAGCGGCGAGCCCGCCCATGGCGAGCGCGCGACACGACTTCTGGCCGCCCTCTCAGTGCTCGCACTCAAGTTTGCCGGCGCCCATATGAGCA
>WGBL01000313.1 GCA_015494375.1 Hyphomicrobiales bacterium
AGATCCTGTGGGGGGGCGGCGGGGGGGGGAGGCGCTCGATGCCCCGAGCGACCGGCTCGCCAGCACCTCTGAGCAAGGCACCAACGCATGAATGACAGCGGCAAAGAAGGGATATGAACCTCTACAGCCTTTTCCAGTCCCGCTTTCCCGCCGACGGGGCCAAGGTGTTTTTGCAGCACGCACGCGGCACGACCAGCTTTGGCGAGGTCGAGGAAATCTCGGGCCGATATGCGGCTGTGCTCAAGGCCTCGGGCGTCGCAAAGGGGGATCGGGTGTTGGTCCAGACGCCCAAGTCGCCCGAAGCAGTGCTGCTCTATCTTGCCTGCCTGCGCGTGGGCGCGGTCTTTGTCCCGCTGAATACGGCCTACACGATTTCCGAGGTCGCCTATTTCGTCGCCGATGCCGAGCCTCGCGTCATCGTCACGGCTCCGGAGGCGGAAGCGAGCTTTGCCACCCGATTCAAATCCCAGACCTGCGAGATCCTGACGCTCGGGGCCAGAGGGGATGGCAGCCTGATTGCGCGCGCAAAAGAGGCCAAGAGCGACGCCTCCGTTGCGCCATGCGAGAGGGACGACCTTGCGGCGATCGTCTACACGTCCGGCACCACCGGGCGCTCCAAGGGGGCGATGCTCACCCATGCCAATCTGGCCTCGAATGCGCTCGTGCTGCATGAATACTGGGCCTGGGAGCCGGGCGATGTGTTGCTCCATGCGCTTCCCATTTTTCATGTCCATGGCCTGTTTGTGGCGCTCCATTGCGCCCTGCTCAATGGCTCGAGCGTGATCTTCCACGATCGCTTCGACACGGCGCAGATCATCAGGGATCTGCCCGGGGCCAGCGTGATGATGGGCGTGCCGACGTTCTACACGCGGCTGCTTGAGGAGCCGCGCTTCGAGCGGCGGACCTGCCGCAATGTCCGCCTGTTCATCTCCGGCTCGGCGCCCCTTCTGCCTGAGACGTTCGCCGCTTTCGAGGCGCGGACCGGCCACCGCATCCTGGAGCGCTACGGAATGACCGAAGCCGGGATGATCGCCTCGAACCCCTATCGTGGCGAGCGGGTTGCGGGCAGTGTGGGGTTTGCGCTTCCCGGCGTCTCGGTGCGTGTGGTGGACGCGCAAGGGGCCGAGCGGCCCCGTGGCGAGGTGGGCATGCTGGAGGTTGCGGGCCCCAATGTGTTCGCGGGCTACTGGAGAATGCCCGAGAAGACCGCCGAGGCGTTTCGCCCCGACGGTTACTTGATCACCGGCGACATGGCCGTGATCGCCGAGGATGGCCGCATCTCCATTGTCGGCCGCGCCAAGGACTTGGTGATATCAGGCGGTCTCAACGTCTATCCGAAAGAGGTGGAAGACTGTATCAATGCCATTCCTGGGGTGCTCGAGTCCGCCGTCATCGGCCTGCCCCACCCCGATTACGGCGAGGCGGTGACCGCCGTCATCGTTCCTCAGCATGACGCGCCAATCGACGCGACGATGATCCAATCGCGGTTGGCCGGCAAACTGGCCAAGTTCAAGCAGCCCAAGAAGATTTTTTTCGTCTCGGAATTGCCGCGCAACGCCATGGGAAAGGTGCAGAAAAACGTCCTGCGCAAGAAATATGCAGACGCCTATGCCAGGCCGCACAATGCATGATTTGTGGTGCGGCCCGGTAGGAAAGGAAAATCCTCCATCTGGAGCGAAGCCGAAGAGGTCGAGCCGGGTGAGGTGACAGGCAACCGAGCCGTGCATCGCACCTCAGCGACGATGGAATTGTGCCCATCGCCATTGGCATGGGCCGGATCCTGGAGGCGCATGTGGTGCTCCACCGCAAGAGGCCCGATCAGCGGCACGTTGGCCAGTCAGATTTTCTGATTGTACTCACCGATCTCGGGGTAGCACGCGAGGTGGGCGTCGATTGCGGCGAAGATCGCGCGCATGTTCTCTTCTGAAGTTGGGCTTTCGACAACCACCACAAGCTCGGGTTTGTTGGACGACGCCCGGACAAGCCCCCAGGTGCCGTCCTCGAGCACGATGCGAACACCGTTGACGGTGAGAAGATCGCGGATCTTCTGTCCGGCAAGCGGGGCGCCCGTCCTGGCCAGCTCCTGGAAGTGGGCCGTAATGCGGGCGACGACGTCGTATTTCACCTCATCCGGGCAATGAGGCGACATGGTCGGTGACTGCCAGGTCTTGGGTAGCGCTGCGACAAGCTCAGCGAGCGAGCGGCCCGGGTTGCGGTCGAGCATGTCGCAGACGGCAAGCGCGGCGACGAGTCCATCGTCATAGCCGCGGCCGAGGGGCGGAGAGAAAAAGAAATGCCCCGATTTCTCAAAGCCCACGAGCG
This sequence comes from Hyphomicrobiales bacterium, assembly GCA_015494375.1. Taxonomy (GTDB): domain Bacteria; phylum Pseudomonadota; class Alphaproteobacteria; order Rhizobiales; family S144-23; genus S144-23. The sequence goes on from WGBL01000313.1 coordinate 2,323, forward strand.
TGCCGTGCTCGTGGTTGTAGCGCTTGATATAGGAGTGCCCGGTCTTCCAATAGGCGGTCTCGGCGCCGTTGGCGGCAAGCACCGGATCGGTCATGAACAGCCCCGTCGACTTGACATCGACGACGAAGCGCGCGCCCGGATGCTGGCTTGAGATGTCGCGCGCCAGCATGACCCCCACCTTGTCGGCGAAAATCGGTGCGCCCTCATTGTCGACAACGCCGCAGCGATCGCCGTCGCCGTCAAAGGCAAATCCGACTTGGGCCCCCGTCCGCCTCACCTCATCGCAGAGAGCGTTGAGCATATCGAGGTCTTCCGGGTTGGGGTTGTAACGCGGAAAGCTGTGGTCGAGCACGCAGTCGAGCTCGACCACCTCGCAGCCGATGGCGCGGAGGACGCGCGGCGCGAAAAGCCCGGCGGTGCCGTTGCCGCAGGCGACGACGGCCTTGAGCGGATGCTTGAGCGGGGCGCGGTCGGTGAGATCGGCGACATAGCGCGCGCCGAGATCGTCGATAAAGTGATAGCGGCCGCCACCCTCTGCCTCGAGCGCGCCCGCAAGCACGAGCTCCCTAAGCTCACTCATGTCCTCAGGGCCGAAGGTTAAGGGCCGCTCGAGCCCCATCTTGATGCCCGTCCAGCCGTTGTCGTTGTGACTCGCCGTCACCATGGCGACACCCTCGACCTCGAGCGCGAACTGGGCGAAATAGGCCATCGGTGAGAGCGCAAGGCCGATGTCGAAAACCTCGGCCCCGCCCGCAAGAAGGCCATTCATGAGAGCCATTTTCACGCTGGCGGAATAGGAGCGGTAGTCGTGGCCGACGACGAACCGCTTCGCCACCCCGCGCCGGGCAAAAAGCGTCGTGAGGCCGAGGCCGATGGCCTGAAGCCCCAAGAGGTTGATCTCTTGCGGATAAAGCCAGCGGGCATCGTATTCGCGAAAACCCGCGGGTTTGATATAGGGCAGGCGCTCAAACTCGGCCGTGTTGGGTTTGAGGTCCGTTCGTGGTTTGGCAAGCATCGGTTTTCCATCCCCTCAATTGCCGCACGCAAGCCTTGAGGCTCTCACACGCCGCCCCGCCGATCGAAGGCTTTCCATCCCCTCAATTGCCGCATGCAAGCCACGGTCGCTGCGCCATGTGGCTCATTCTGTCCCTTCCAGGCCGCTGTGCCGCCGCTGCCTTGTCGCAGCTCTTTTCTCTCGGCGATTGCTATCGCTGACTTGTCGCGACTGTTTGCTCTGCAACTGTCTTGCCTGCGTTGATCCCATACCGCGCCCGTGCATCCCCTCCCACTTTCGCGAAGTCCACTATCACTC
>WGBL01000314.1 GCA_015494375.1 Hyphomicrobiales bacterium
GGTGATCTTTCCACTTGCGCCGGGCAGCACAATCGACCTCGAGGTGCACTGGCGCGAGGGGGACGAGGCCCGACAAGCGCTCATAAGGGGGCTCGAATGCGGAAAATAAGGTGGAAGACGAGGAAAGCGATAAGGTTGACGAGAAGGCTGCATCGTTACTGGCAGCGGCGCTGGGCCGCCGCCGCAGCCGCCTTCGCCCTGGCGACGGCACTCGCGCTTTCGCTTTCGCCTTTTGTGCAGCCCGGCACGAGCGCGGCGGGGTTTCTGCAAAAGCTCCAGCCTATTCCGGGCGCGCCCAAGGCGCCGCCCTTCACTCTGCCCGATCCCGATGGTGAGTTGCGCAAGCTTTCCGACTGGGCCGGCAAGGTGCTGGTGGTCAACTTCTGGGCCACCTGGTGCCCGCCATGCCGCAAGGAGATGCCGGCCATGGAGCGGGCCTGGCGGCAGCTCAAAGACAAGGGCGTGGTGTTCCTTGCGGTCCATGTAGGCGGCGGCGAGGATGCCATCTGGACGTTTCTCACCGACTACGACATTTCCTTTCCCGTCCTTGTCGATAAGACGGGCGCCACGAGCCGCGCCTGGGGGACGGTGGGGCTGCCCACCACCATTATCGTCGATCCCAAGGGACGGCGGGTGCTCCGCGCCATTGGCGGGCGGGAATGGGATGCGCCGCCCATCATGGCTGCCCTCCTTGCCCTCAAGTGACGCTGTCCATGCGATTACGTTGCGGCTCACCGGTGGGACCGCTGGCGCCTTTATTGATAGCGCCCTCGGCCAATGTGCCTATCCGTCGCTAGGAAAAGGTTCCGGCCTTGGGCAGCTCATCCTCGAGGGGCGCGGGCTCGACAACGAGGATCGTGCTCTTCGAGCCCACCACCTTGACCCGGGCGCCGGCCGGCGTGTCCGGCCCCTCGGCAACCCAAAGCGTGTCGCCCACCCGCACCCGGCCGCGGCCGTTTGTGATCGGCTCCTCGACAACCACTGTGCGGCCGACGTATTGCTTGCCGCGCAGATTGAGGAAGGGGCGGTCCGACTGCGCCGCGCCATAGTGGAAAACGCGCCGGCCGACGAGCACACTAATGACAGCGACGACGCCAAAGCTTGCCACCTGCCAGCCGAAGCTCATGCCCGTGGTGAGCGCAAGCACGCCAACAACGGCTGCGGCAAACCCGAACCAGAGCAAGAAAACGCCTGGCAAGAACACCTCTAGGATGAACAGAAGCGCGCCCACGAAAATCCAGTTCCAGGCACCAAAGTCGAGAATATAGGAAACCACCCCCACACCTCCATTCAGAAAGGCCTGCCGCAAGCGATGGTGCGGCCGCGGCCGGGTGATTATAGCCACAAGCCACCGCCGTCGCGCAAAGAAATCCGTGGCAAGGCCCGCCAGGGTCGCCGTGGCACCGCCTGCAGCGACGGCCTGGCACTGGCACAGGCCCGCGCCAAGGGGCCAGAATGCCGGCGCCGCGGAGCCCAACTGCGCCATGGGCCCCGCTTGTTTGGTTACATGCTCACCTGCGGCATGCGTTTCGTCACACCCGCGGCACCGTGGGGCGCGACGTATGCGAAGGCGCCGCGGCGCCATTGCCGCCCTTGCCGAAAGCCTCGCGCGCGATCTCGGAAAGCCCGGCGATCGAGCCGATCACCGACGACGCCTCGAGCGGCATCATCAGCACCTTCTGGTTTTTCGCGCTCGCCAGCGCCTTCAGGGCCTCAATGTAGTTGTTGGCGACGAAATAATTGATGGCCTGCACGTCGCCTGCGGCAATCGCCTTGCTCACCATCTCGGTGGCCTTGGCCTCGGCCTCGGCCGCTCGCTCGCGCGCCTCGGCATCGCGGAAGGCGGCCTCGCGGCGGCCCTCGGCCTCGAGGATATTGGCCTGCTTCTCACCCTCGGCCCTAAGGATGGCCGCCTGGCGCTCGCCCTCAGCCTCCAGAATCTGGGCCCGCTTGTCGCGCTCGGCCTTCATCTGCCGCGCCATGGCATCAACCAGATCGCGCGGCGGCTCGATGTCCTTGATCTCGATCCGCGTGACCTTCACCCCCCAGGGGTCGGTGGCATCGTCGACAATGCCAAGGAGCCGTGCATTGATCTCATCGCGATTGGACAACAGCTCATCGAGGTCCATGGAGCCCATGACCGTGCGGATATTCGTCATGGTGAGATTGATCACCGCATGCTCGAGGTTGTTGACCTCATAAGAAGCCTTGGCGGCATCGAGTACCTGGAAAAAGGCAATGCCGTCGACACGCACCATGGCGTTGTCCTTGGTGATCACCTCCTGGCTCGGGATATCGAGCACCTGCTCTTTCATGTTGACACGGTGCGCGACACGCTCGGCAAAGGGCACCAGAACATGCAGGCCCGGATAAAGCGTGCGCGTATAGCGCCCGAACCACTCGACGGTGAAGTTCATGCCCTGCGGCACAACCTTGATCGTCGACCAGAGCGTCACCGCCACAAGACCGACAAAAATAAAGAAAATCAAAAGGGGAATTTCCATGGCTCTCTTTCCTCGTCCGTTGGGCCGGTTAGCGGGCAGGCCGCAGGCCTTTCTAAGCCAACCGCACGATCCGCACCCCAGTGTGCCCCCGTCTCCCTCCGGCTAAGATAGGAGCAGGGCACCGAGATTTTAAGGGGGCATGGTTTCCTGATGATAAACAAAGCCTAAACAAAATGCTAAACGATATAAAATACGCTATGGATGCACAGAAATGTGATGTCGCGAGTCCCTAGTAGTATTTGATGAACTAGTGTATAAGTACAAGTATAAGGGTCCATTGGCACTTCTTATTGTTTCATCAAGAGACGACGATTCCGTTCGAGGACGCGTTGGCGCTTGAGGGTGCCGCCGCGCGTCGACCTCGGGCCGGCTGCGACAACATTTTGCACCGCAATATATTGTTGCATCGCAACAAGGAATCGTCCTTGTAACCTCGCCACTTCTCATCTTAGACTTTTGTCGTGGTTGGATGGTGTTTCCGTCGAGCCACACAACGTAGCGATGCGACGTGCCGGGAGCTTTGCAACGTTCTCAATGGAAAATGGAAGTTGTGCGGCGACCTGTCGAAGGACTTGATGGTTCGACGGGTGAGAGAGCGGGGCAAGCGATGCGATGGCCGCATCGCGCGGCGCGTCCGTCAGAGTTGAAGGAGGCATCTCATGGGACTGAGAATGAGATTGAGCGTGTTGGTCGCGACTCTTTCGATGGGCTTCATCGCCGCCATTGTTCTTGGCATGCTCTGAGCGCTCACGTTCTGAGCAGTGATGAACCCCACCCAGGAGCAACTGCCCCAGGAGCAGCTGACCCAGGAGTAACTGGCCAAGGAGTAACTGGCCAAGGAGTAACTGGCCAAGGAGTAACTGGCCCCAAGAGTAGCGGGGCAAAGAATAGCGGGCCAAAGAGTAACCGGCAAAGGGAGCCGAAAGGCTCAACCCCCCACGATAGGGCGAGCAACGACCCTGGAAACGAGCTCGCCGCCTGAGATCAAGAGCCCGCGGATTGCACTCGGTCCGCGGGCTTGGTGTTTTTGGTGTTGGACCGACGCATAGGACACCAGTTTTGAGCTCCGGCCTGATCCCCCTCCGCACCCGACAAGCAGCATTGCGCGCTCGTGATGGCTTGTCCTTTGAAGCACCAGCCCGTACCCGCACCCTGGCCGGCATGCTTACGGCCGGCGCTTGCTGAGTGTTTCTCCGGTGCTCGAGGCCCAGACGACATTGTGCATGCGTGCCGTCTCCCCGCGCAGGAGGTCCGATTCCGAGAAATGGGGAAGGCGCACCGTGAACGTGATGGGAGTGGTTACGGTCTGCACAAGCCGATCGAAAAAGCCGAGCCCGCCGACATCGAGATGTGTGTCAAGCGTGAGCGTCAGGCGATAGTCGCCTTTGTCGTCGACGAGCTTTTGGGAAGAGCCGGAACGCGGATAAAAGAGGATGGTGCCCGAGAAACTGCTGCGCCCGGCCACCGATATGGGCGCAAACGGCTCTTTGGGGCGCGTGCGGATCGCGATGCCTTCCGACGCCTGGCTCGAGGCGCCGCCTTGCGAGAAATAGCCGGCGTCGACAAAATAGGCGCTGTAGAACGCCTTGACCTTTCCGCCTCCCTTGGGCCTGCGCCCGGTGAGCGAGATCGAAAGCACCGCGCCATCGCGGGCGCCGACATTGGCAATGGTGATGGGGATGGCAAAGACCTCGTAATTGCCATTGGCGTCGCGCGTATAGTGAATGACGGGCGGCACATAGATGCGCAGGCTCGGCCGCTTGAGCACCGTCTGATAGAGGCTGATCCCTGAAAAGATGAGCGCAAGCGCCGAAATGAGCCCGACAATCGGCCCGCCGCCGGTCGAATGGCGTGCAAGCTCGCTCATCTCCTCCATGCCCCCTTGCACCTGTCGGTTCCGTGGCATGCTCCTCCTCCCCAATCCGATGGCGGCCCATGGCCCGCGCACTCCCGAAAGAGCGCCTCACCCCCACAATCCCGGCTGCTTGAGAGGATCGCACTCCGACTGAGACCATCGCGCCCCTACTGAGACGATTGTGCCGCTACTGAGAGCGATCGAATCGCTTGAACTTGATGCGATGGGGCTCGATGGCATCCTCGCCAAGGCGGCGCTTCTTGTCCTCCTCATAGGCGGCGAAATTGCCCTCGAACCACTCGACATGGCTGTCGCCTTCAAAGGCGAGGATATGGGTGGCAATGCGATCGAGGAAGAAGCGGTCGTGGCTGATCACAACAGCCGAGCCGGCAAAATCCTCGAGCGCCGCCTCGAGCGCCGAGAGCGTCTCGGTGTCGAGGTCGTTCGTCGGCTCGTCGAGCAGCAAAAGGTTGGCGCCCGATTTGAGCATCTTGGCGAGATGGACGCGGTTGCGCTCCCCGCCCGAAAGCTGGCCCACCTTCTTCTGCTGGTCGCCGCCGCGGAAATTGAACCAGCCCACATAGGCCCGCGATGCCACCTCGCGCTTGCCGAGCGCAATGCGATCGTCACCGCCCGAAATCTCCTCCCAGACGGTCTTGTTGGGGTCGAGCGCATCGCGCGACTGATCGACATAGCCAAGCTTGACCGTCTCACCGAGGCGGATGTACCCGGCATCGGGTTTTTCCTCACCCGTGATCATCCGGAAAAGCGTGGTCTTGCCAGCGCCATTGGGCCCGATCACACCGACAATGCCGCCGGGTGGCAGGCGGAAGGAAAGATCGTCGATCAAGAGCCGATCGCCGAAGCCCTTCCGCACCCCCTCGGCCTCGAGCACGAGATCGCCAAGGCGCGGGCCCGGCGGGATGGTGATCTGGGCGTGGCGGATCTCCTCGCGTCCCGCCTCCTCCCGGAGCGCTTCATAAGCCTTGATGCGGGCCTTCGACTTGGCCTGGCGGGCGCGCGGGCTCGAGCGTATCCATTCAAGCTCACGGGCGAGCGTGCGGCGGATCGCCTCCTCACGCCGGCCCTCGACCTCGAGCCGCTTCTGCTTCTGCTCGAGCCAGCTCGAGTAGTTGCCCTTGTATGGAATGCCACGGCCGCGATCGAGCTCGAGCGTCCATTCGGTGAGGTTGTCGAGGAAGTAGCGATCATGGGTGACCAGAATGACGCAGCCCTTGTAGCTCGCAAGATAGCGCTCGAGCCAGGCGACCGTCTCGGCGTCGAGGTGGTTGGTGGGCTCATCGAGCAGCAAGATATCGGGTGCGGACAGCAGGAGCCGGCAGAGCGCCACTCGCCGCCGCTCACCGCCCGAAAGCGCCGCAACGTCCGCCTCGCCGGGCGGGCACCTGAGGGCGTCCATGGCCTGCTCCACCTGCGCGTCAAGGTCCCAGAGCCCCTGGGCGTCGATTGCATCCTGGAGCCTGGCCATCTCGTCGGCGGTCTCGTCGGAATAATTCATCGCGAGCTCGTTGAAGCGATCGAGCATCGCCTTTTTCTCGGCCACGCCGTCCATCACGTTGCCGAGCACGTCCTTGTCGGGATCGAGCTCGGGCTCCTGCGGCAGATAGCCGACCTTGATGCCGTCGGCCGCCCAGGCCTCGCCTGTGAACTCCGTATCGAGCCCCGCCATGATGCGCATGAGGGTCGATTTGCCCGCGCCATTCACACCGACGACACCAATCTTGGCCCCCGGCAGGAACGACAGCGAGATGTCCTTGAGCACCTGCTTGCCGCCCGGATAGGTCTTCGACACCCGATCGAGAACGAAAACGTATTGCGGTGTGGCCATCGATCGAAGCGCCTCTCTTTCAAAAAAACATTGTGAATTGAGGATTGTCGCCCTTCTAGCCAATCCTTGCGCCCGGCTCAATGCGGCGATCATGCCATTGAGCGCGCCCCGCTCGGCACCTATAGTCCGCCTCGGGTCACAAGGCTTCACGCCTCGTAATACCTCTCCTCCTCGTCATCACCGGGCTTGACCCGGTGATCCAGGGGCCAAAGACACGACGCTTGCGGCTCTCGATTGCCTTGTCACACTTGTCACACTTGTCACACTTGTCACACTTGGCAATGTGGAGATTTCTGAAAACGTCGAATTCTGAAATCAGGCGGCAGTGAGCACATGAAAGTCCTGGTGACAGGCGCGGCGGGGTTCATCGGCTATCATGTGGCCGAGCGACTGCTTGCGCGCGGCGACGAGGTCATCGGCCTCGACAATCTCAACGATTACTACGACCCCGCCCTCAAGAGAGCGCGCTTAAGCCGCCTAGAAGCGCACGACGGCTTTCGCTTCATCAAGGCCGATCTCGAGGACGCCGATGCCATCGCCCGGCTCTTTGCCGAGGAGCGGCCCGAGCGTGTCGTCAATCTGGCCGCGCAGGCGGGCGTGCGCTATTCGCTTGAGAACCCGCGCGCCTATATCGATGCCAATGTGGTGGGGTTTCTCAACATACTCGAGGGCTGCCGCCACGGCGAGGTTGAGCACCTCGTCTTTGCCTCCTCGAGCTCGGTCTATGGCGCCAACACGGCGCTGCCCTTCAGCGTCTCACAAAACGTCGATCACCCCTTGAGCCTCTATGCGGCGACCAAGAAGGCCAATGAGCTGATGGCCCACACCTATGCCCACCTCTATGGGCTGCCGGTGACGGGCTTGCGCTTTTTCACCGTCTATGGGCCGTGGGGGCGGCCCGACATGGCGCTTTTCCTGTTCACGCGCGCCATCCTTGCGGGCAAACCCATCGACATCTTCAACCACGGCCGCCACGTGCGCGACTTTACTTATATCGACGACATCGTCGAGGGCGTCGTGCGCACCCTCGACCGGGTGGCTGCGCCTGATGCCGATTGGAACCCCGAGGCGCCCGATCCCGCATCGTCGAGCGCGCCCTACCGGCTCTACAACATCGGCAACAATCGGCCGGTGCCGCTCATGGACTATATCGCCTGTCTTGAGCGCGCGCTTGGTCGCGAAGGCAAAAAGAACTTTTTGCCGCTCCAGCCGGGCGACGTGCCCGCCACCCATGCCGACGTCTCGGCGCTCGCAAACGACATCGGCTATCAGCCGAGGACTCCGATCGAGGACGGCATCGCCAAGTTCGTCGACTGGTACCTCGCCCACTACGACGAGAATGGCGCCTTCAAGAGCAATGCCTGAGGGGGCGATGTGGCGGGCGCACTATTGCTAGCTATGCAAGGCTTTCGGTTCCCACTTGCGGGATGCTCGCTTCTCCGAGCTCGGCCTTTTATCTTGGGTGCTCATATCATGGGAATGTGCTTTATGTGTCTTGGCTTGGCAATCACCGCATCGACTATTGCGTAATCCGCCGGTTTCGTATAATAAAAAAGTGCCAAACAAACCATTGCTGCAATTGCAATATTGAAACACAAACTTTCGAACATATTCTGGTACTCTACAAAAATGTTGTGATTACGATGAGAAATGTTGCTATTGAAATTCTTTCAGAAAAGTGCATGAAATTTGGGGTTTAAGAAATGTGATGGTGAATAGATGCTCAAGTTTGTCATACTACACTGGTATGAAATCGTATTATGCGTTGTGACAGGAGGGATTTGGTTTGGAGAACACCTCAAGCGCCCCTGGGTGAAGCATATCGCCGCTTTGTTGGTTGCCATAATGCTGAGTGTAGAAGTGGCAAGCTGGCTGAAATTGCGACCAATGGATCAATTATGGTCTCCAAAAAACAAAAAAGAATACGAAATTGTTCCAAGAAAGCCAGATAGAATTGATCCCAGGCTGCGTCCATAGAGCCCCGATTTGCCTCGCGGGGTTTCCATTCCTTTGCCATCGTTCATGCCGACGTTTCGCGCTCTGCATGACCGTTCCGATTGGGCCTGGAAACTCCGACCGGCGGAGGTGCTAGCAGAACCACTTGAGCCCACCGCGCTTGCGCGCGGCCAACCCGGTTCTTGACGCTCGCAAGCGGAAGCGTCGAGAAGGCGGGAGGGGTTGACAGGGCGTGCCCCTCAGGGCCGCAATTACGACCCCGCCCGCTCTCTTTTGCCTTTCTTGGGCCCACCCGCCGCCCCCTGCCAGCCGCTGGGCGCGTGACGGAAACGTCGTGGCTCCGGTGGTACAACGTTGTCGCCCCGGAAGAAATGCGGCCCTGCGCCCAGTCAGAGCACTGCTCCTCAAGTGGAGCGATTCGCTCACTGCTATGACGGCCTATTCATCAAGTCCGCGGGCAAGATCATCAAGGATCGGGCAATCGGGTCGCTCGTCGCCATGGCAGGCCTCGACCAGGTGAGCGAGCGTTGCACGCAAGCTCTGAAGCTCCGCAAGCCGGGCGTCGATCTCGGCCAGATGCTTCTCGGCCAGAGCCTTGACGTCGGCGCTTGCGCGGCTTTTGTCTTCATAAAGCGAGAGCAGCCTCCGGCAATCGGCAATCGAGAAGCCGAGCCGCCGCGCCCGCGCCAAAAAGCCGAGCTTCATAACGTCTTCAGGCGAATAGTCGCGATAGCCGTTGTCCTTGCGCGAGGCACGCACAAGGCCGATGTCCTCATAGTAGCGGATGGTTTTCGCCGGAAGTCGCGCCCGCGCCGCCGCCTCGCCGATGTTCATTGGTCATGCTCCTCCTCTGGCCCACCCTTTTGACCGAACTCGCTTGACAGAGAGGGCGAAGGGAACAGGAGAGACACGATTATCCCATCTCCTCGGTCGTCGCAGACCAAGCCAAAGCACCCCGCGCATCCCATGCCCTCAGTCGTCGCGGGCCAAGCCAACCCCCGCGCATCACACGCCCTCAGTCGTCGCGATAGACGCGCTCGCGGCGCTCGTGGCGCTCCTGGGCCTCAAGACTGAGGGTGGCAATGGGCCGGGCATCGAGGCGCTTGAGGCTGATGGGCTCGCCCGTCTCCTCGCAATAGCCATAGCTGCCGTCGCGAATGCGCCTGAGCGCCGCGTCGATCTTGGCAATGAGCTTGCGCTGGCGGTCGCGCGCCCGCAGCTCGATGGCACGATCGGTCTCGGTCGTGGCCCGGTCCGCAAGATCGGCCAACTTGGTGGTGTCGTCGTGGAGATGCTGGAGCGTCTCGCGGGTCTCGTTGATAATCTCCTCGCGCCAACGCAACAGCTTTTGGCGAAAATACGCGCGCTGGCGCTCGTTCATGAAGGGCTCGTCTTCGCTCGGGCGATACCCTTTGGGCAGTGGGACCGATGGCTCCTCGCCAAGCTCTGGATGGGGCTGCGCTATGGCATCACTTCGTGCTCTCGTTGCCGTCGCATCAGTGCGTGACCTCGCGTTGGCGCGGGATTTCGCTTCGGGCCGTGATGATCTCGCGTTATGCCGGAGCTTCGCCCTCTGCCGCGCTTTTGCCTCTTCTCGAGCATCACTGTTGTGGGCGGCCTTTTTATTCCCCTTGAGGTTGGCTCCCTTCCGCTCGGGCTCCTGATGGTCGGTCGCCTTGTCGTTGGCACCCTTTGGGTCGTTGGGAGTTTTGGGGTCGTTGGAAGCCTTTGAGTCGTTGGCCCCCTTGGAGTTGCTCCCCTTGCGGGGTGACGCCTTAAGGGTGGCCCCCTTGATGCTCTTGAAGATTTCGGACATCCGGCTACTCCGAAAACGTGTTCGATATCGAGCACTTACGCGACTTCGCCTCTCGCTCGAGCGTGCCCCGACCCCCTTCATGGGCCGCAGCGCGCCATGCCAGAGCTCGCCCCCCAAGGCACGCAACACAGACGGGCCGAACTCTGCCGGACCACGGCATGCAAGAGCTGTGCCCTCTATTTATCCCTGCGCCTTGGCCTGTCAAGCGGGATCGCGCAAGCCGGCCCTCGTAGGTTTGCGGATAACGCAGTGCGTGCATAGATAAAAGGATTGCGCGTTTACCGTGTATTCATTCGTCTCTGTCACAGTCCACCGCAACAAGGCAAACACATGCCCCGCAGCCCAACGCCTGAACCAGTTATTCGACCTGGCCAATCCGGGAGCTCGGATCGGCGGCACACAAGGCACACAAGGCCACAAGTGCTTTAACTCTCCCTCGAAAACCCTGACAACTTAGGAGGTGCCACACCCCAACAGTCCACCTTAACCAATTGAGAACGCAAGCTCTCCCTACCCCTCCTCAGCCGGGGTGTTGCCCCCCGCGGCGCCGGTCTGGTCCGTGACCGCACTGCCCCCACGCCAGTGCAACCACCACCGCCCCTCCGGCGCCGCGCCGCCCACACCCCGCAATGGCGCTTCCCCCGGCGCCCGATCGCCACTCCGGTTTCACCCCACCGGGGTGGCGATCTCATTGTGTCATGGCCGAAAACCCTGCACCAAATGCCCGCCGGCCCACCGTGGCACAAGCCGTGAGTGCTACCCCGCCATCGCAGACGCGGCGGCCCCGCCTCACCGTCGGCATCATGAACCGCTGCTGAACGGCCATTTCAAGGCACGTTCAGTGAGGGCGCCCTAAAGTCCCCACACAAGCGCCGCAACAAGGCCCAAATGGAGGACCCACCATGCCCCGCACCATGCTCCCCACCATGCCCCGCGCCTTCTTTAATCTTTTTGCTCTCATCACGTTGAGCACGAGTCTACTCGCTCTCGCCAGCGGGCCCGCCGCCGCACGCACCGAGGTCTGGTTCCACAATGGCTCGGAAATGGTCTGGAAGTCCTATGGCGGCTTTCGCCAGGTGATCAAATATCGCGTCCCCCGTCGCAGTGTTCACTGGAACGGGGTTCAGAACGGCTCGGTTCTGTTTCGCGGCTGGCGCTTTGGGCGTCGCCTTGTGGGCTATGCCCGCACCTGGCGTCGCGGCTGCCATCGCACCTTCCGCTACAAGGTGCGGGGCTGGATCAGCCCGGACCGTCGCCGCGCGGTCCTGCAGGGCGAGCGCCCGGTGATCGAGAATTGTCGGGTGGTCGGCTATGTGCCCTTTGGCCGCGATGCGACCCTCGTGCTGGAACGTGTGCCCGCCTATTATGACGTCAACTATCCGGGCTACTGAGGACTTGGGAATTGCTGCTTGCAAGAGGTCCATTCAGGGGTGGCGCTCGCGAAAGGCCCGCTCGTGCGAGAGCCACTCCCACTCCGAGCGCCATTCCCACTCCGAGCGCCACTCCCACTCTCAGCGCCACTCCTAATTGGCCACCCGGCAGACGCTCCCGTGAGCCCAAGGAGCAGGCATCCCTGCAAGCCCAAGGAATCGCCCACGCCAGTTGACTCCGGAAATCTGGGGTCGGAGGCATCCCCGCAAAGCTTAAGGAATCGCCGCAAACCCAAGGAAAAGTGCATCAGAAATGCCCAAAGGGCCGCGCTTCATGGCACACTTGATGACATAGTTGATGCTTGAAGCTTGCAAGCGCGGCCCGCCTCGCCTTAGTTGGCGGGCATGCGACCCCAAGAGCTATTGGAGCGAGTGGAGCGGGCGATTGCCTTGCCGCGCGCCCGCGATTTTGCGCCATGGCTCCAGGACATGTGGGCCCCGAGGGTGCGCCTCGGTGTCACGGGCTTTGCGCGTGTTGGCAAGACGGTTTTCGTCACCGCCCTTGTTCGCAATCTGGTCGAAGGCGGCTGGCTCGGCTTCTTCGATCCCGTGGCCGAAGGACGGCTGCTCGAGGCCCATTTGGTGCCAGGCGATCCGCGCGTCGATCTCTTCGACTATGGCGCCCACCTTGCCGCACTGACGGGCTCACCGCCTGAATGGCCCGCCCGCACCACCACCGTCTCCCAGTTGCGCATCGCACTCAGCTACCGCTCAAACACACCGGCCCGCAATCTCCTCGGCGCCCGCACACTCGAGCTCGAGATCGTCGACTATCCCGGCGAATGGCTGCTCGACCTGCCGCTTCTCGAGATGGATTTCGCCGCCTGGTCGCGTGAGGCGCTAGCCGCGGCCGAAGCACCGGCGCGCCGCACTCTTTCACGCCCTTGGCGCGAGGCTGTGGCGGCCCTCGATCCCGCGGCGCCCCATGACGAGGAAGCCATGCGCAAGGGGGCCAAGCTCTTTCGTGACTATCTTTGCACCTGGCGCGACAAGGTGCGGGGCGCAACGACCTTGACCCCGGGCCGCTTTCTCGAGCCGGGGAGCGAGGCGGGCAAACCACTGATGCACTTTATGCCGCTGCGCCCCGCACCTTGTCGCGCCAGGTGCAAAGATAGTCACGAAAGAGCTTGGCCCCCTTGCGCATGGCTTCCTCGTCATGGGGCGCCGCGGGATCGAGGGCCGCCACAGCCTCGCGCCAAGGGCGTGA
>WGBL01000315.1 GCA_015494375.1 Hyphomicrobiales bacterium
ACAACGTTGTCGCCCCGGAAGAAATGCGGCCACCACTGCTTCCGGCAAGCACGCCGTCCATCCGCATTTCTATCCGGGGCCCATGAACACCATGCCTCTGCAAGGTTCGGGGTTATGGGGCCCCGATAATCCCGCGGATCAAGGAGCGGTGCAAGATGGCACCCGCTGCGGCCGCGGGCTTTCTGGGACGACAACAACCTGCGCCACTCCTCCCTTCTGATTTCTGGCTTCTGGCTTCCGGCTTCTGACCCGCCAGCCGCCGGGTTCGTGACGCCACCGACGCGTCCCCAGTATTTTCACACGCGCGGTTGCCCCCTCTTCTTCGCGCTCTTTAAGTGTTAGTAATGTTATAACATTACAACGCGTTGCACCAACTGGACAAGCAAGCTTTTCCTCCCTTTTGGTGCCAGCAAGGCCCAACCAGTCGTCCGGCGCCTGACGGGGCGGGGGTGGTGTCAGTGGCCTCATATTGGCGCTTGCGTTCCTTCTTTTCCAGGATTCGCCTCTTACGATGTGATGTAATGTTATAACATAAGGCGTGACACAACCTTGTCAGCCGAGACAAAAATGAGTGCGGGATAAATTATCCGCGGCGGCCGGTCGCCGTGACGAAATGACCGCGCCAACACAGAATTTGACACCCTCCCGGATGGCGGCTCTCACGTTCGGGGTTATGAGGCCGCGACAATCCCGCGGAACAAGGGGCGGTGGGAGATGGCACCGGGCGCGGCCGCGGGATTTCGGGGACGACAACGCCCGGCGGCGCCGCGCCCCCTTCTGGTTTCTGGCTTCTGAATTCTGATTTCTGGCTTCAGGTTTCTGGCTTCTGAGCTGCCATCCGCCGGGAGCGTGACGAGGCGGGGGCGGTTCCGGCGCGCAACGTTGTCGCCCCGGAAGAAATATGGCCAACGTCGTTGGCGGCAAGCACGCCGCTGTTGTTGCCAACCCCGCCCCGCAAACGAGCTCCGCCCTCCGCGCTCTTGTTCAGGTTTTCCTTGCAACACGAGTGCCGAACCTCTCAGGTGCGATTGGCAAGGGTGCTCCAGCCTCCGGGCAAGGTCGGCCAACTCGGTCTCGCCGTCGGGGGCACGATGGCGCCGGCCGGGGTGTCCCACCCCATGGAGCGGATTGCCACCTTGGGTGTTGCCCGCGTGGCTGTTGTCGGCTCGGGGGCCTGCGAATGCGCCGTGCCGGCATGCGTGCCGGAAGAGCCGCCGCCAGTCCCGACGCGCGCCCAACCGCCGCCAAGCGCAGGCCAGCTGGGTGCCGCCGTCGCTGCGACGATGGCGCCCGCAGGCGTGCCCGACGGCTTGGGAGGCGGCGCCATATTGGGGCGCCGGATCGCCTCGGCAGAGGGCCGCAGGGCCGACCAACCCCCGGGCATAGTGCGCCAGGAGGGCGTATAAGACGTTGCAAGACCGTCAGCCACGGAGGCCGAAGAGGGCGTCTGCGTGGCCCTGGCCGGCGCTCCGAGCGCGCTCGCGGCCTGGCCCGGATCGACAAAGAACTCACCTTCCGTTGCGGTTGCTGCCCTCAAAGCCTCGAGGTCGATCCGCGCCGGATCGATCGTGTGGACAACGACATGGTCCTTGCCCGCGCCACCGCTACTCTGCACTTCAACGAGAAAAAAGCGGCTTTGTGATTGCGTCATGCTCTTTACTCCCTACTTTGCGAACCTGACTGTTGTTTTTTCTCCTTGATGCGTTTGCTGGCCCGGCGAGGCGGCGGCCTCGTCAGCCGATGAAGCTGCGGGCGGTGCCCATAGGGCGGCGCGTGTCTCGGCTGCGATGGTGGCGCCTATGGCAATGGTGACCATGGCGATTGCGACTTGCAAAGCCCTGTGGGCGCCCGTGAGGATGCGGGCGCTCAGTGTGATCGGCACCGCTATGACGGCGCTGAGCAGCGCCATGCCGACGATCGAGCCGAGGCCGAAGACAAGCACATAGGCGAGCGCCATGAGGGGCGCAGTGGCGCTCGCCGAGGCCGCCAGCACGATGAGGGCGCCCGAGCCGGCAAGGCCGTGCATGAGCCCAACCCCAAGGGTGCGCCAGGGCGGCCCCTCCCGGTGCGGGTGGGCGTGCTCGTGGGGGTGATGGGCATGATGTTTGCTCCCATCATGGGTGCGCGGCTCGCCGGCATGGCTGTGGGCGTGGAGGTGCACCGTGCCGTCGGCATGCCGATGGACGTGGATATGCACCCGTTCGCGCCAGAGCCGATAGACGAGATGGCCCCCGAGGCCCATGAGCATGAGCCCGACGAGGAACTCGAACAGCGCCTCGAGCCGGGGACCGATGGCGAGCCCGAGCACGAGGGCCGAGCCCGCGACCGCGAGCAGCATGAGCGTATGGCCCACGCCCCACGCCACGCCGTGGCGGACGATGGGGCGCACGCCCCTGCGCCGGCTGGCGATGGTCGAGACGGCGGCGAGATGGTCCGCCTCGAGCGCATGCTGAAGGCCGAGCACGAAACCGAGTGCGAGAATTGATAACAGCATAAACACAAACGCCGGGCCGTCGTGGAAAGCGTCAACGCGCGGCCCGCCTCCCTTTTTCTCCTCGCACCCCTTCAGGCAAAGGCGGCCGCACTCAGATTTGCGCACTGCGCGCGCAACCAGTCGTACCAGCCCTCGAGCCCCTCGCCGCTCCGGCTCGAGAGCGCAAGGGTCGCGATATCCGGATTGACGCTCCGGGCGTGCGCCAGACAGGTGTCCAAGTCGAAATCCACATGGGGCAGAAGGTCGGTCTTTGTCACGATCATGAGGTCGCAGCTGCGGAACATGTGCGGATACTTGATGGGCTTGTCCTCGCCCTCGGCGACCGAGAGGATGGCGACCCGCGCGCCCTCGCCGAGGTCGAACATGGCCGGGCAAACGAGATTGCCGACATTCTCGATCATGACGAGCGTGCCCGGCTCGGGCCTGAGCTCGCGCAACGCGGCGCGCACCATGTCGGCCTCAAGATGGCAGCCGGCGCCGGTGTTGATCTGCACCGAGCGGGCGCCGGCGTTGCGGATGCGCTCGGCATCGCGAGTCGTCGACTGATCGCCCTCGATGACGGCGATGGAAAGCTCGCCGCCGAGGTCGCGGATGGTGCGCTCGAGAAGCGCCGTCTTGCCTGCGCCGGGCGAGCTTACCAGGTTCACCGCCAACACCTCGCGGCCCGCAAGCCAGGCCCGGTTCTCGGCCGCAAGCCGGTCGTTCTTCTCGAGGATGGCGGCCTCGAGCGTCACCGTGTGGCCTGGGCCTGAGCCGTGGCCGCGTGCGTGTTCATGGTGCGGCCCGTGATCATGATGGTGATGGTGAAGGTTGCCGTCATCGTGGCCGTGGTCATGGTGGTGGTGATCGTGACCATGAGGATGCTGGTGGCTATGATCGTCATGATGATGGTGATGGCCGTGCTCATGCCCGTGGCCGTGGGGCTGCACAGGCGCGTCGGCGGCCCGGTGTGCGCCGACCCCGCCCGCCGCCGAGCCGACATGGCTGTGGCGGCCCGTCTCCAGATTGATCACCACCGCGCCTTCTTCCTCTCCGCAACCGCATGTTCCACACATCAGGCCGTCTCCACATTCGTTGCCATGTCGAGTTCCATGTCCTTAATCTTAAGCTCCTCGCCCGCGATGATGTCGAGCGCGCTCGAGCCGCACGCGCACCGGCCGATGAGCCCTTCGAGCGCAACGTCTTCGCCGCACGCCCGACAGCGCCCGCGCCCCGGCACGTCGATGATCTCCAATTCGGCGCCCTCGAGCACCGTTCCCCTGGCCACCACGTCGAAGCAGAAGCGGATCGCCTCGGGCACCACGCCCGAAAGCGCCCCCACTTCGAGCCGCACGCGCCTCACCGCCCGGCCCTCGGCCCGCTCGGCGACGATGGCGACGATGTTGCGTGTGATCGCGAGCTCGTGCATGGCGGCTTCCTTCAACAGATCCGCGGGAGCTGCTCGCCCACCAGCATGTCGACGATGCGCCGCCCGCCGAAGAGCATCTGCATGACGACGCGGCCGCGGGGCGCCTCGCGCACTTCGCCGATGCGGGCCGCATCGCGGCCCAGGGGATGGGCGCGCATGGCGCCGAGCGCCGCCTCCGCCTCGCCCGCCGGCACGATGGCGACGAGCTTGCCCTCATTGGCGAGATAGAGCGGATCGAGCCCCAGAATCTCGCAAAAGCCCTTGACCTCCTCGGCGATGGGGGTTGCGGCCTCCTCGATCTCGATCCCGACGCCCGAGGCGGTGGCGATTTCGTTGAGCACGGTGGCAAGCCCGCCACGGGTGGCATCGCGCAAGAAGCGGGTGCCGGGCGCGGCCGCAAGCAGCGCCTCGACGAGACCGTTGAGAGGTGCGCAGTCGCTTTCGATGGGTGTCGAGAGGGCCATGTCGCCGCGGGCGTTGAGGATCGCCGCGCCATGGTCGCCGAGCCGGCCGTTGACGAGCACCACGTCGCCGGGCCGCGCGCGATCGGCGCCAAGGGTGCGCTCCCGCGCAATGACCCCGACGCCCGCGGTATTGACGAAGAGCTTGTCGCAGGCCCCCTTGTGGACGACCTTGGTGTCGCCCGTGACGATCGCCACCCCGGCTTCACGCGCCGCCTCGGCCATGGAGGCGGCGATGGTGCGCAGGGTCTCGATGGCGAGCCCCTCCTCGATGATGACCGCACAGGTGAGCCAGAGCGGCCGAGCGCCCCCCATGGCGAGGTCGTTCACCGTGCCGCAGACCGCGAGCTTGCCAATATCGCCGCCGGGAAAGGTGATCGGGTCGACGACAAAAGAATCGGTGGTGAGCGCGAGCCGGTCGCCCGCGGCCGTGAGCGTGTCAAGCGGCATGCGCGCCTGGTCGTCGAGGGGGGCGAGCAGGTCATTGTCGAAGGCGCCGACGAAGACGTCGTCGATGAGGTCACGCATGGCCTTGCCGCCGCTGCCATGGGCGAGTGTTACGACCGAGCCCGCGAGCTTCTTGCGCGGCTTGGCGGCAGGCGCCTCGGGCCGGTGTTCGCGATCGCGCTCGTGTTCGCACCCGCGCTGCAGCTCGCGCGCGCTCTCGGTCTTGTGCGCATTCTGGTGCTCGTGCCCGTGCTCGGCGCATTGCCTCTCGGGGCCGGATTTCGCGCTGGCGATGGCCATCATGCCCCCTCCGCCTCGAGCACTGCGAGGTCGCCATACTGATAATAGGCCGCGCACGCGCCTTCCGATGAGACCATGAGTGCGCCCAGCGGCGTCTCAGGCGTACACACGCTACCGAAGACCTTGCAGTCGCGGGGCTTGATCACGCCCTTGAGCACCTCGCCGCACTGGCAGGACTTGGGGTCGGCGATCTTGAGGGCGGGGACGGAAAAGCGCCGCTCGGCATCGAAGCGCCCATAGGCCTCGCGGATGCGCACCCCGGAATGGTCGATGGAGCCGAGGCCGCGCCACTCGAAATAGGGCCTGAGCTCGAAGACCCGCGCGATGGCATCGAGCGCCACGGCATTGCCCTCTTCGGGTACGATGCGGGCATATTGGTTCTCGATCTCGGCCCGGCCCTCGTCGATCTGCTTGAGAACCATCCAGAGCGCATGGAGGATGTCGAGGGGCTCGAAGCCGGCGATCACCACGGGGCGGTGGTAATGCTCGGCGATGAAGTTGTAGGGGCGGGTGCCGATCACCATGCTCACATGGCCCGGCCCGAGAAAGCCGTCGAGGCGCAGATCGGGCGAGTCGAGGATGGCCTTGATCGTCGGAATGATGGTGATGTGATTGCAAAAGAGGGAGAAATTCTCAATCCCCTCCGCCTCGGCGGCAAGAACCGTCATGGCGGTGCTCGGCATCGTCGTCTCGAAGCCGAGACCGAAAAAGACGATCTCGCGATCGGGATTGTCGCGGGCGATGGCGAGCGCATCGAGGGGCGAATAGACCATGCGCACATCGGCTCCTTCGGCCTTGGCCTGCAGCAGGCTTTTTTTCGAGCCCGGCACCCGCATGGCGTCGCCGAAGGTGGTGAAGATGACTCCGGGCGTCTCGGCGAGCGCCACACAGTCATCGACCCGGCCCATGGGCAGCACGCAGACCGGACAGCCCGGCCCATGGACGAGCTCGACTGAGCGCGGCAGCATGGTCTCGATGCCGTATTTGAAGATCGAGTGGGTGTGGCCGCCACACACCTCCATGATGGCGAGCGGGCGGCCGAGGCGCTCGGTGATGCGCGCACTCAGGCCCTCGATCTCGGCGAGTAGCCGCTTTGCTTTCTCGGGATCGCGAAACTCATCGACATATTTCATTGTCCGGCTCCCTCGGCTCCTTGTTTCATCGCCCGCCTCCGCGTGTCATTGTCCGGCACCGCGTGCGTGGTCCTCGGCGCGTGCGTCCCCGCTGCCGGCCCCCTGCGCCTTGAGGCCGCCGCGGTCATCGGCGAGCAGCGTGTGCACGAGGTCCCAGAGGATGTGGTAGATGGTGACGTGACATTCCTGGATGCGGTGAATGCTGTCAGTGGGTACCACCAGGCAGTGATCGAGCCCCGCCCTGGCCATGGCGCCGCCGTCCATGCCGGCAAGGCCGATGGTGACAAGCCCCATCTCGCGCGCCTTGGCAAAGGCCGCAATCAGATTGTCGGAGTTGCCACTGGTCGAAAGGCCGATGAGACCGTCGCCCGCGCGCCCGAGTGCGATGATCTGGCGCAGAAAGACATGGCCATAGCCGACATCGTTGGCGACCGCGGTGATCATGGTGCGGTCGGCGGTGAGGTCGATGGCGGTGAGCGCGGGCCGGCCGGCGGTGACCGGATGGAGGAACTCCACCGCCACATGGGCGGCATCGCAGCTCGAGCCGCCATTGCCCATGGCAAAGAGCCGCCCGCCCCGGCGATAGACATCGGCAATGGCCCGCGCGGCCGCCACCACACCCTTGGCATTCTCGGCAAAGAAGTGGCGCATGACATCCTCGTGGTCGGCCGCCTTGCGCTTGACAGAGACAAGAAGCGCTTCATCGAGCGCGCCCGCTTCCTGGCTGCGGCCGTGAAGGAATGGATAGAGCGATTGCAGTGTCTCGCGCGCTTCTTCTGCGCTGCCGGGCGCGTCTCGGCTGCTGCTCGGCACCACTTGGCTGACGCCCGCGCCCGCGCCCTTCGTCTCGTCCTGGCCAGACATCACGATTGTCTCCCTGCCTCCTCCTGCGCTGTCCTCGCTTCGTGCTTGGCGCTCTCCCAAGGGCTGTGCACGAGGCCTAAGGCGTGCCCGCGCCGGGGCTTGCTGCCGAGGCGCGCATGGCGGCGATCTCCTCCTGCACCTCGCCGAGCTGCTCGAGGATGGCGAGCGTCTCCGCCGCCTGTTGGGCGTCGATGCGGCTCATGGCGAAGCCGACATGAACGAGCACCCAGTCGCCGACACAGGCCTCGAGCGGGTGCGCCTCATCGACCACACAGGCGAGGTTGATCTCGCGCTTGACACCGGCGACGTCGACAAGGCCGAGCTTGCGTTGTGGGTCGGTGATCTCGACCACTTGACCGGGGATGCCGAGACACATGGTTTATCCTCCTTCACCATCATGGGGGGCGGATTGGATAGGCTCCGGGGGCGGAGCGGAAGGGCTCTGAGCGCGCGGTTCGGGCGGCTTGCGCGCGTCGGAAAGGGGCGCGCCCGAGAGCGCGCGGGCGGCGGCAATGAGCGCCTGGCCGAGGGCAAGGCCGCCATCGCCGGCGGGGATGCGGGCATGGGTGAGTGGCGTGAGCCCGCGGGCCTCGAGATGCGCCGTCGTCGCCTCGAGCAGAATGCGATTGTGAAAGCAGCCGCCCGAGAGCACGACGCGGTTGCGGGCGCCGCGCGCGTTTGCGGGCGCCTCTGCGGCCAGGCGGGCGACGAGCTCGGCAAGCGCTCGCGCGAGTGAGAGGTGAAAGTCCCAGGCGATCTCGGCAGGGGCGCGGCCCTCGGCCAGGTCGTCGAGCATGGCGCGCCACACGGGGGCCGGATCGAGGACGGCGGGCCCTTGGCTGGCGCCTTCGGCGGGGACAATGCACGAGAACGAATAGCGACCAGCATCGGGGTGCTCGCGGACATGCGCCATGACCGCCATGAACCCCATGAGCCGATGGGCCCCTTCGGCCCGGCTCGCGAGCGCCTCGAGGCGCTGGGCCGCCTCGCCCTCATACGTGAGCCGGGCGGGTGCCACGCCGAGGAGCGCGGCCGCGGCATCGAAGAGCCGGCCCGCCGAGCTCGCCCGCGGGCTGTTCACGCCCTCGGCACACATGCGGGCCAATGTGGCGACGGGCCGGGCGTCGAGATTGCGGATGGGCGCGAGCTGCCCCCACCGGCGCCGCACCGCGTCCCAGCCGAAGGCCGCATCGAGATGGGCCCAGGCGTTGCGCCAGGGCTCGCGGGCGGCCTTTTCGCCCCCCGGCATGGCGACCGGCTTGAGGTGCCCGAGCCGCTCGGCGTTGCGATAGTCGGCAAGGAGCACCTCGCCGCCCCAGAGGCCGCCATCGGCCCCAAGCCCAAGCCCGTCGAGCACGATGGCGAGCACGGGAGGCGTCTCGAGCGCCACGCCATGCTCGGCCAGGCAGCTCGCGACATGGGCATGGTGATGCCCTATGCGCGCAAGGGGCAGCCCGCGGGCCTGGGCTTCGGCCTCGGCGTGACGAGTTGCGGCATAGCCCGGGTGGCCATCGCAGGCGAGCAGCGCCGGGCAGTGGTCGTAGAGATCGGCATAGAGCGCGAGATTGCGCTCCCAGTCGGCGCGGGTGTCGGCATCGAGGAGATCGTCGCCCTGATGCTGGGAGAGCACCGCCTGGCCGCGCCCGATAAGGCAGAACGCCGCCTTGAGGTCGCCGCCGAAGGCAAGGGTGGGCGGCGCCCTGTCGAAGCCCTCGGGCAAGGGCAGAGAGGCTGGCGCATAGCCGCGCGCAAGCCGCAGCACCCGCGGCACACCGGCCATGATGCGCGCGACACTGTCGTCGATGCGGTTGGCGATGTCGCGATCATGAAACAGCCCCCAATCGGCGATGGCCCCAAGCTCACGGCGGGCTGCGTCGTTCGCCGTCACCTGCGGGCGGCCCGAGACATTGCCCGAGGTCATGACCACGGGCCGATCGAGGCGCCGCAGCATCAGGTGGTGAAGCGGCGTCGTGGGCAGCATGAAGCCCAAGGTCGTCATGCCGGGGGCCACCGCCTCGGGCAGGCGCTCGGCCGCGCCCTGCGTCTCCAGCAGCACGATGGGCGCCTCGGGACTCTCGAGGAGTGTCGTCGCGGCCTCGTCGAGCCGTGCATAGCGCGCGATGACATCGAGATCGCGGGCCATGAGCGCCAGCGGTTTGACGGGGCGGCGCTTGCGCTCCCTGAGCCGCGCCAGCGCTTCTGGGTTGGTCGCATCGCAGGCGAGGTGAAAGCCGCCGAGCCCCCGCACGGCGACGATCTCGCCCTTGGCGATGAGGCTGCCGGCGGCGTCCACGTCGTCGAGCATGGAGTGCTGGTCAAAGCTGGCCGCCCGGCCGTCCATGCGCTCGAGCCAGGCCCGCGGCCCACAGGCGTGACAGGCGATGGGCTGGGCATGGAAACGGCGATCGGCGGGGTCGGCATATTCGCGGGCGCAATCGGCGCACATGGCAAAGGCGGCCATGGTGGTGGCCGCGCGGTCATAGGGCATAGCGCGGATGATGGAAAAGCGCGGCCCGCAGTGGGTGCAGTTGGTGAAGGGATAGCGATAGCGGCGCGCGAAGGGGTCGAGGGACTCGGCGCGGCAGGCGGGGCAGGTGGCCGCATCGGGGCCGACGCGCGTCTGGGTAGGCCCCGGGGCGCTGTCGCGGATATGAAAGCCATCGGCGAGGAGGGCTACGTCGGCGGTGGAAACGCCGGTGGTGGCGGTGTCGGTGGTGGTGCTGGCGCCGTCGGTTGGGGCGGTGCTCGTGTCAGCCGTGGGCGCGGTGTCGGCCATGGGAGGGAGCGCGAGCGGCCGGCTGTCGATGGCATCGATGCGGGCCAGGGGCGGCGCCTCGCGCTCCAGGCGGGCGCTGAATTCGTCCAGGGCTTCGCTTGGGCCGCACACACGAATGCGCACACCGCTCGCGTCGTTCTGCACATCTCCGCTAAGCCCGAGCCCGTGGGCGATCCGCCAGACGAAGGGGCGGAACCCCACGCCCTGGACGATGCCGCGCACGCGCAGCTCGCGCGCCTGGCGAACAGTGCCGCCGCCGGCCCGAGCCCGAGTTGGCACAGGCGCCGGCCGCTCGGCAATGTCGGCGATGCCGGCGTCCGCCGCGGGGCCGTGCCGTTCGCTGGCGTGCGCGATCTCGGGGCTCGGGCGACTCATGGCACAAGCTCCCATGGCGCGAGCTCCCAGAGGAGGACCCGGTTGTTGCCCGAATCCGCAATCACCGCCATGCGGCCAGCGACCGAAACGCCATAGGGCCAACAGAGGCTGTCGCGGTCGGGGCTCTGCCAGCGATTGTCGCCCTTGTCGACAAAGCTCGGCTGGCCCGCCAGCCCCTCCGCCGGGGCGTCGTTGGCAAGCGCGCGGAGCGGCCAGGAGAGGAGCCGCGAATTGGCCGTATCCGCAACGATCAACCGGCCCTCGGCGGCAGCCACTACTGGCCGAGGACGAGGTCGGCCGGCGCGCCGTTCTCCTCGGGCCAGCCACTCCAGCCGAGAATGCGGTTGTTGCCCGCATCGGCGACAAGGAGCCGGCCGGCGGCAAAGGCCGCGCCATGGGGCCAGCGCAGGCCCATGGGCCCCGGCGCTTGGCCGGCATTCTCGTCGCGGCTCGTGAAATCGCGCTGGCCGAGCACGCGGCTTGCGGGGACGCCGCACTCATCCGGGATCTCGTCCCAGATGAGAACGCGCCGATTGCCGGTGTCGCAGACCACGAGCCGGCCCTCGAGGATCGCCACCCCATAGCACCAGTTGAGGCTGTCGGCCGCCGGACGTGCGCGCCCGCGATTGGCCTCGGTGGCGGAGAAATCCGCTTGGCCCAGCACCACATCGGCGGGCTGGTTGTTGGCCTCGATGGGCCGCGTCCACAAGAGCACACGGTGGTTCCAGGCATCCGCCACGGCGAGCACGCCATCGGCGAAGGCGACCCCCGTCGGCACGTTGAGCGTCGCGGGGCCAGGGGCGCCGCGTCCATTGCGCCCCTCACTCTGG
Source organism: Hyphomicrobiales bacterium (assembly GCA_015494375.1). GTDB lineage: Bacteria > Pseudomonadota > Alphaproteobacteria > Rhizobiales > S144-23 > S144-23. The sequence goes on from WGBL01000315.1 coordinate 11,089, forward strand.
GCGTCCTTCTGGCCTATGAGGATATCGGCCGGTGTGTGGTCGTCTTGAGGCGCATGGCGCCAGACGAGCAGCCGATGGTGGCCCGTATCGGCAACGACGAGGGGGCCGTCGGGGCCGGCCATGGCCGCACCGCGGGGGCCGAAAAGGCTCGCGCGCGTGGGCCGCACGGGAGCCGCCAGGCCATCGGCCGCGCTAGGGGCGCCGAGCACGCAGGCGGGTCCCTCCGCCATGAGCAGCTGCCCGGGCACGGGGGCGGCCGGCCGCGCTGCGGCGGGCGCGCTCGGGTGGCTCATGAGGGATATACGCATGACGGCGACTCTTTCTCCCGATACTCCCAGTTGCTCCCGATACTCCCAAGTGCTCCCGATACTCCCAAGTGCTCCCGATACTCCCAAGTGCTCCCGATACTCCCAAGTGCGCTCCAAACGTGCTTGCGCCTCCTTGGAGTGGTCGCAATACCAAGGTGTGATTGCGTCGCTCCCGAACGCGCCGACGCGTGGTTTGTTTGCCCTGCTCCCGAACGCGCCCACGTGTGTCTGCCCTCGCGCTAGCGTGCCAGGCGCACCTCCACCCGGTCGTCGATGACCCGCACCGCATGGGGAGCGAGCTGCACCTCGGGCGCCGTCAGGCACTCGCCCGTGGTGAGGTCATAGGCAAAGCCATGATGCGGGCAGGTGAGCACGCCATCGGCCACCGCGCCCTGGTCGAGCGGCAGGCCGAGATGGGCGCAGGCGTTGCGAAAGCAGCTCACCGCATGGCCGTTGCGCGAGAGAATCACCTCCTCACCATCGATCACGCGGGTGATGATGTCGCCCTCGGGTATGTCGGCAAGCTTGCAGGCCGGCCGCCAATCGCCCTTGGCATGGATGGCAAAGGGGCTGATGAAGCGCACCGCGCCCGGCTGCGATTGCGATTGTGATCGTGATTGTGATTGTGAAGACGGGTCGGCACCATCGCCGCTCCGGCCCTCGTGGGCCGGGTGAGACGGTGCGGTAGGCGGTGCCGCGGACAGCCCCTTGACCTCACGGATCTCGGTGATTTCCGGGCAATGGCTCTCAATCGCCTTCTTGACCCCGGCGGTGAAGGTGAGGGTCGAGGCCGGGCAGCCGTCGCAGGCGCCGAGAAAGCGCAGCTCCACCGTATCGGGCGGCACCACCCGGACGAGCGCCACATCGCCGCCATGGGCCTTGAGCATGGGCCGCACGCTCGCAAGCGCCGCCTCTACGCGCTCCTGCAAGCTTGGTTTGAGAAGCTGCAGATGCCGCAGCACCGCATAGACGAGCTCGTCGCTCGCCGCCGCGCGCAGCGCCCGCGCCGCCTGGGCATCGCCCTTGAGCGCCTTGATGAGACGGCGGAAGGCCTCGCCATGGAGGGCGTCGATGGCGGCGCGGTAGTCGGCAATGGCGGCGCGCATTTCGTCAGAGAGCCCGGCAAAGGGCCGCTCGGCTTCCTCTATCGCCGCGAGATGGCGGGCCAGGGCGTCCGCATCGCGGGGCGCATCACCGGGCGTATCAGGGGCCACATCTCTGGGCGCGTCACCCGATACAGGCGAGGCGCCGTCCGCCAAATCGGATGCGGGCGAGGCGCCGCCCGCTGAGCGACCAGCCGCGGCAGGCGCAGCGGCTTGCGCCGAGAGCGGCGATGTCGGCGTGGCCACCTGCGGCCCATCCCGACCGTTCTCAAAGCTGCTCACGCCATCGCTCCTTCTTGCTGCGCATGTTTTGCTTGCCGCGCATATTTTGGCTACGCATGTTCTCGCGAAATATGTTCTCGCTACGCATACGCGCGTTGCGTGTCCTAAGGCATACGTCCTCAGGCATATTTGAGGTTCTTGAAGAGGTAGGGCTGCAACGCCCCGCCGAGGAACGCGGCAAGCCCCGCACTTGCCCAGAGCGTGAGATCGAGCCCAAGAGCGAGGAGCAGGAACAGGGCGGCGGTCACCATCATGCCCAAAAGGCTGCGCAGGATGACGCTGCGAACGTCTTTGAAGAGCTTGCCGCGGGCGAACAGGATCATCGAGTTCTTGGCCATCTCGAACATGGGTTCAGCCTCCAACTACGGTGGTGGCAAAGAGAATGGCGAGCCCGAGAACGACCCCCCAGAGGCCTGCAATGGGGCCATAAAAGCCCCCCATCATGGCGGCGAGCTCCTTGCCGATATGCTTGGCCCCGACAAGGAGGCCGCCAACAATGCCACCGAGCACCGACGCCACGACGGCAATGATGATCGCGCCGATAGCTGCTCCAAGCGTCAACTCCAAGGTTATCTCTCCCCTCTCCAATGTCTCCAATGTCTCCAGTATCTAGTGTTTCCAATGTCTCCAATGTTCTTTTCCTCGACGGCGCGAACGGCTCTCGGCCCGCTTAGGCGCGTGCAGACCTCAGCGCCTCTCGCCCTCTGATGCCTCAGCTCCCCTCGGCACTGACACTGTCAGAGGGGAGCGTCGCAGCGGCCCTTTCCCCGTCTCCGTTTTCCAGTCCGGCACCGTTCGTCGCACTGGGCGCACCGCCCGACGGCTCGCCCGCTCCGCCTGCCTCGCTTTCATCGCATTCAAGTGCAGCGATGGCCTCGCGCACGGCCTGGCATTTGTCCGCCTCGCCATGGGCCTCGAAGACGGCGAGCGCCTCGCGGTAGAGGCGGAGGGCCTCGGCCCGGTTGCGCCCGCTTCCGGCCAGATGGCCGAGGGCCGCATCGGGCAGATTGGCAAGGCAATTGGCCTTGTTCGCGGTGGTGTTGGCCCAGGCAATCGGGGCCGCCTCGCGGGTGCGCACCTTGAGTGCTTCGCCGTAGGCCTCGAGGGCGCGCAGATTGTTCTCGACGATGTGGCTTGTGGAGGCGTATTGCAGGGCGTTGCCGAGATTGTTCTGCAACATGGCGTATTCATTCGGGTGGTCGATGAGATTGACCACCTTGAGCCCCTCCTCGAAGGCTTGCACAGCGAGCGCCTCGCGCATCTTTGCCTTCTTGTCAGCGAAGGGCATGGAGAGATAGGCGGTCGCCAGATTATTCTGGAGGATGGCGAATTCCTTGGGATGGCGCTTGCGGTCGAAGACCCGGAGCGCCTCCTGATAGGCGGCGATTGCGTCTCTCAGGCTTCGCTTGCCCATGCCCGCCAGGGTCTGGAGGACAAGGCCGCGGTTCATGTGCAGCTCGGCCACCTCCTCGCTGCTGCCTTCCGCCTCGAGTATGGGCCGCGCCTCCTCATAGCAGCGCTCGGCCCGCTCGAGTTGCGTGCTGCCCTCTTCGGGAATGGCCTGCAGTGCGGTGCCCATGCGGGCGAGGACGCGCGCGCGGAGAACGCGGAGAAGGGGCGCAGGCGTAGCCTCCGGCGCAAGGGCAGCGCCGTTGCGGCCTTCTTGCCCCTGTTCTTGCGCCTCTTCGCCGGCGTGGGCCCGTCCATTGCCGTGCGCGCCGAGCCCTTCGCACAGCGCCAGCGCCTTCTCATAGAGGTGCACCGCCTGATGGAGATCGTGGGGCGCGCGCGGGCGGGTCTGCAGCCCCATGGCGATCTCGACGAGCATGTCCACCTTGTCGGTGACAGGCACGTCTTCGCGCTCGATGGCCTGGATGGCCGCACGCACCTGCTCGTCAACAAGAGCTGCCGCCACGCCAATTCCTCCCCGAACGTCGTCCCGCTCTCGTCGCAATCCCCAAGCGCCGGCTGTCTGTGGCCTTCTCACGATTCGAAGGTCGTGGCTCTCGGGCGGCGCAAGAGCTGCGCGAGAACTCTTGAAGTCCACGATAGCCTTGTCGTTTGGGGGTGTCTAGTTGTTTTACGAATTGCAAACTAAGTTTACATCTTGCGGGCGGCGAACACATGCGGTACGACCAGAGCCGCCCTTTCGTCCGACCACGTCACGGCCATTCGGCGCATTAGTATCTCGTCGGCAGCCGGTCCGCGCGAAGGCATTCCACCCGCATCGGCGAATGTGCGGAAAAAGTCCACGGCAATCACAACGCGATCACCGGCGGCGTTCTTGCGTTTGAGCAGATAGCCGCCGCCCGCGTGATGGCGGACGGGAAGTATCAGGAGATCGTCATCGCATCGCAGGAGGGCAACCGCCTCAACGCCGGCGAAATGGCGCTCATAGAGGGCGCGCGCGATATGGATGGCGCCCCGATCGAGAAGGACACTCTCGACGGGCTCTGGGTCGGGCTGTGGCTCTGGCTTGGGAGGGGCCGATGAGCCGCCCGGTGGCTGGTGGCTGTCATGGTCCGTCATGGCGCCTTGCCCATGGGGCTTGGCCCGCCGCGACGCGAGGCCTCCTGCAATGCGTCGTCTCCGTCGCTGGCTGCGTCCGCATGCGCAGCCTCTGAGCGGTCCGCGATCCGTGCCATGATCATGTCCACCACCCTGTCGGCAGCGGCGGCGACCGGTGGGGAGAGCGTGAGCCCAAGCGCGAGACTGGCCGCCTCGATCAGATAGACCGTGACATCGCTGGGGAATGCCTCGCCATAGATGCGGCGCCCGGCATAGAGCGCATGGTCCCAGCGGAAGTCATGCAGGTTGTAGCTATCGCGGGGCGGGGCCTCGAGCGCATGGCCCGGAATCTCGAAGACGGCCCCCGGCTCGCTGCCTGTTTGCGCCGCATCGACAATGATCAGGGCCTCGGCGCCGCGGGCGGCAAACATCACCGCCATGCCGTCGGTGCCCGCATCGAGCACGCGAACCGCCCGCTCTTCGGGAAGGGATCGGGCGGCGAGCCGGGCGCGCAGCCGCTGGGCAACGACGACGCCCGCGCCGTCATCCGACCTGTTGGTGTTGCCGCAACCGATGATGGCCAGCATGATGCCTCAACTCTTGCTCGCGTCCACCCGCCTGCCCGCTTGCTCGCATCTGGTTCCGGCCCGCCTGTGCGCCCGTTCTCTCACCAGCGGTCGGCGTATCGGGGCCACCCGGCGTTCAGATGCGCCAGAGCCGGCACGACCACTTGGGCTCGACCGGCAAGTCCAGCTCGGGCAGCTCGCACCACTTGCGGTGGACGAGATAGTACATGCACGTCTCGCAGGCCTGCTCGATCCCCTCATGCACGACCGGCTCAAGCGTAAAGCCGCCAATCACCAGCTTGGCCTCGAGGCTGCCATCGCTGGCCCGGAGGCGGGCGATGATTTCCTGCACCCGTTCGTGGCTGTCGGCGCGCGGCATCGCTTCGGTCTCAAGCCCCGCACGCAACTTGGTCTCGATCTCGCGGCGCAAGGCCTCCTCGTTCGCCGCGTTGTTGGTTTCGGTCTCGCTGGCCATGCGTTCCCTCCCTGCTCATAGGCACTGACACCAGGGCCAGGCGTCACAAATCATCCCGATGGTGCGAGCCCTATGGCACAACCAAGGCTCAGATCTTCCACAGTCGGCACCACCACTCCGGCTCGACTGGCAATGACAACTCAGGCAGATCGCACCAGCGGCGGTGAACCAGATAGTAGATGCATTCCTGACAGCGTTGCCCGTCGGGCCCATAAGGGTGATTGAGAAAGCCTGCGATCACCAACCGGCCCTTGACGTCATCGGGATCGAGGGCGCGCAATTCATCGAGTATCCTGGCGAATTCCTGTGCCGTCTCGGGAAATGGCTCGGTTTGGGTCTCGAGGCCGTCTTCGAGCATTTGTGCGATTTCTTGCAGGAGCCTGGCGTGATCCTCTCGCTTCGCACCCCCCGTTGCCATTGCCGCATTTCCTCGTCAGATCGTTTTCTTTTTCTTGTCTTCTCTCGCGGCTCTTTTTCTTCCGGATCATTTTCGTCCGGATTTGGCCCCCCCGCGACCAAACGAATGTGAGCCCCACCCGGAAGGCGCGGCGCACCTGCACCTGCGCCTCCCGGATCAATTTGGCGCGGCCAACCAAGACCGGCGGGTCATGTCGTGCGGAAACGCGCGAGCTCCTCTCCGGTCTTGGCGTCGTGGGCATGCACCGTGCACACGAGGCAAGAGTCATAAGAGCGGCAGACATGGCCCACCTCGACCGGATCGCTCGGATCGGCAATCGGTGTTCCGATGAGCGCTTCCTCGATGGGCCCGCGGGCGCCGTCATTGGAGCGCGGCCCCACATTCCAAGTGGTGGGAGCGATGATCTGATAGTTCTTGATCTTGCCGCCCTCGACCTCGATCCAGTGGCAAAGTGCGCCGCGAATAGCCTCGGTCGCTCCCCAGCCACGGCCATCCTTCTCGGTCGGCTTGATGTACCAGGGATCGTTCAGTCGCAGCTCGCGCAGAATGTGCTCGATCTCGCGATAGATGACCTTGGCCTCGTGCATACGGGCGAAGTGCCTCAGAAGCACGCTGGCGCCGCCCATCTTCTTGTACATGTCGAGCACCAGCGGGTCGGTCCATTGGAATGGCTCGCCATGGCTGCCGCCGCAAATGAGCTGGCGGGCGAGCGGCCCCGCTTCGAGACGGCCCGCCTGATCGTGGCGCACGGCGGTTGCCCAGGAGTATTTGCCGTTGGGGTCGGGGTCGTTTTTCTGCACCGCCCTAGTGGTGCGGTCGAAGGGATGCAGGGCACCCGGCTCGTCGTACCAGGCATGCTGGACATCCTCGCGGGTGAATGATTGGTCCATCAGTTGATGGGTATCGCTGGCGCCGTCATAGACGCCGCTCTTCATTCTGAGCGCCGCGTTCCGGCCCTCGATTGTCGGGCGGTTGTACTTGTCCTCATGCGGCAGGTAGCCCCAGGAGACATATTTGCCCACGCCACGGCCATATTGATCGAGGCCGATATCGAGTCCCATGCGCCAGTAGAGGCCGAGATCGGAATTGGCATGCTCGGGTTTCTCATCGAGCCAGGCCATGAAGTCGTCATAGGACTGGATCTCCTCATAGCGCTCGAGCGAGCAGCCGAGCCAGACGGGCTCGAGCCAAGTTTTACGAAAATGCTCGAGAATCGACCACGCGCGGGTGATGTCGGTCAGAGTCGGCGCACACATCACACCGCCTGGCACCATGTAACTCGAATGGGGCCACTGGCCGCCGAGGAGAGCGTAGATCTCCACCGGCCGCCCCGAGATGGTGACGCCGAGCTCGTAATTGGAGCCCGTGAACGGCGCCCAGCGCCGCACGGCCTCTTCATAGTAGGGGCTGTTGCGGTAGTTCTTGTTGGTGGTGTCAATCATGAAAAGGCCGTAGTGGTGCCGCGGCAGGCTTTGCAGGCTCTCGGTGAGCTGGCCGAGATTGCGCGCCAGGATAGCGTTGCGCGGCACTTCGGTGCCCCAGGCCGTATCGAGCGCCCAGGCCGCGCAGGTGAGGTGTGAGGCGCCGCAAATGCCGCAGGCGCGCGGCGTCACGACGAGGCCCGCCTGCGGGTCCTTGTCGCGGAGGATGATCTCGAAGCCGCGGAAGAGCTCGGCGCTCGTCCAGGCGTTGACCACCACCCCATCCTGCAGGTCGACGCGCACGTCGAGATCGCCCTCGACCCGCCCGACCGGGGAGATGTCGAGTGTCTGTACGGCTGGTTGTGCCATGGTCTGTCTCCTCGAACTCGGTTGTCTCTTGCTTTCCGGTTGTCGTTTTTCGCTCCGGCTCTGGCCTGTCCTTCCGGCTGCCGTTTGCCTCTCCGGTTGTCGTTTGCCTCTCCGGTTCTCGCTGGCCTTTCCGGCTGTCGTTTGCGTTTCCCGCCGCCCCTCGGGTATCCACCCTGTCGCCGGCACGTGCGCGCCGGGGACGATGGAGGCCCGGGTCCGCTCCGGCCGCTCAGAGGCGCGGGGCGCGGCCCCTGCGCTCTGATCGATTCAGAGGTTGCAGAGGCTTCAGACGACGAAAATGTCCTCTTCCGCCCAGGCCGGCGCGGCCGCCTTGGCAGCGCCTGTCAGCTTGATGTAGCCGGCCTGATCGACGCCTGCGGGCAGATCCTTCGGCACGCCCATGACGGTCTGGGTCTTGAAGACGGTGCCGGGCTCCAGATCGAAGAAGGGGAACTCGGGCTCGGTGCAGCCGAGACACGGCATGCCCGCGCGGGTCTTGGAGCTCTGCCGATTCCAGAGGATGCGATTGCAGGGCGAATGGGTCATGGGCCCGCGGCAACCGAGATCATAGAAGAGGCAGCCTTTGCGCTGGCCAAACTCGGTGGCGGAAACCTTGTAGGCGAAATGCATGTTCCGGGTGCAGCCCGTCTGGGTGAAGCTCGTAAAGAACGTTTTGGGCCGCTGGAACTCATCGAGGGTGATCTCGCCCGCATTGCCGGTGGCGACCGCCACAAGGATCTGGGTGATCCAGTCGGGGTGGGCCGGACAGCCGGGAATGTTGATGACGGGCAGTCCTGATTTGGCGGTAAAGTCGGGGCCGAGAAAGCCGCCACGCTCGCGTTTGAGGAACTGCAGCCCCTGGGATTCGGTGGGATTGGGTGCGGTTGCCGGAATGCCGCCCCAAGTGGCGCAATCGCCGAGGGCGACAACGAACTGGGCCACATTGGCGAGCTCGCGCACCCACTCCTTCATGGGCCGGCCGGCAAACCGGTTCCAATCGCCGGTGCCGTTGGGTGCATTCACCACCGTGCCCTCGAAGGCAAAGATGTCGAGGGCGATCTCGCCCGAAACACAGGCCCGCAGAAGCTTTTGCAGATTGTCGCCGAGCTCCATGCCGAGCGATGGATGCCAGAGCACATTGATGCCGAAGTCTGTTACCAGATCGACGGCGCTCGGCTCCTCGGCATTGAGGAACGACATGGTGTTGCCGGAGCATGCGCCCCCTTGGAGCCAGAGCAGATTGGCCATTCGCTTGTTCCTCCCCTGATCGGTTCTACCCGCAAGCGGGACATGGGCTCGCTCTCGAATACAGTCACACCCTCAAGCGCCAAGTGCATATGGAGCAAGTGCACATGGACTTGTCCAAAGGATGCGGACTTGTCCAAAGGATGCGCTTGGGACGGCGAAGCCCGTTAACCAAAGATGCGACGATGAATGAAAGCAAGGAGCATGCCAAGACAATTTGATGGCGCATTGTCGTACTATTTCAATATATTATCCGAATTCTGGTGGGTGAGATCGTCCCTTGTGGGTCGGGTTGCAAAGCAAACTTCTTAAGCGGCTGTAAAGAATCTTTGCGGGCGGCGATGGGGGCATCGCGATGGCCCCGGTGGGCGTTTGCCGCGATAGGCAAGGGGGATAGGGGGAGCGACGGTTTGCGAGGCGTGTTTCGCCAATCTTGCAGCCGAACCCCAGCCGCCAGCAGATCAGCCGTTACGGTTGCCGCAAAGCGGGCATTCCACCTCGAGCAAATAGCCATACCAGATGGCCTGGCAATGGCTGCACCAATGCCCTGTTGTCTGCTCGATGGGGGCGCCGAGTGCCTGGGCCATGGGGCTCGGGCCCTCATACTCCCGTCCGCCGGGTCGGCTAGGCGGGCGCGTGCGGGCAAGGGGAAAGCGCAACAGCGGCGCGGCGCTGCCTTCGGCCGGGCCCCTCTTGCCTGCAGCCCGCGGGCGGGGTGTCAGTGTCTCCACTTTGTCTGTCGTATCGCGGCCGGCCAATGGGCCACCGTCAGCCTTGCCATTGTCCTCTGATTGATCCATCGCCTGTGCCTTCCTCGCCTCAATACGAGATCGGGTTACAAAAGCGGCGCCCATTCGCAAGTCTGAACCGAGAGAGCGGCTGAAGCGACCAGCGCCCAAGTGTGAGTGAGTTCATAAACGGCGCCCATTCGCAAGCTTGAACCAAGAGCAAGTAGGCGAATGCTGCCTTGAGATTATTCCCTTTCTTGCAGTGCGACCTTTCCAACAAGGTACTTTCAATCCGGGGCACCTTCAAAGCTGCTTCTCCATTCACAGCTGTTTCTCTATGTTGTAGCGCCGGATCTTGTTGGCGAGGCCGACACGCGACAGCCCTAGCTCCCGCGCCGCCTCGCTCTGGTTCCAGCGATGCCGGCGCAGGGCATCGCGCACAAGGGCGCGCTCGAGACTTTCGACCTTGTCCTTGAGTGTCGCTCCCTCGAGGGACGGCGTGCCCGCGGCCAGTTGAGAGATCGGATTGGGCTCGGCCGCTGCGATCTCCGGTGTGAGCAAGTCGCGTGTGACATAGCCGCCGTCCGGTGTCAGTGCCACCATGCGGCGGATTTCGTTCTCGAGCTCGCGGACATTGCCCGGGAACGGATAGGCCAGCAAATGCTGCAAGACGTCATTGGCGACACCAAGCACGCGGCGCCCCATCAGCTCACAATATTTGCGGGTGAAGAACTCCACGAGCACGGGGATATCGTCGGGCCGCTCGCGCAAGGGGGGAATGTTGATCTCAAAGCCCTTGAGCCGGAAGTAGAGGTCTTGGCGGAACTTGCCCTCGCGCACGAGCCGCTCGAGCGGGACATTGGACGCAACAAGGATGCGGACGTCGGCGGTCTGGGTCGTGTCGGACCCCAGGGGCTTGATCTCGCCGTCCTGGAGAAAACGCAACAGGCTGACTTGGAAGGCGGGCGAGACGTCGGAGATCTCATCGAGAAAGACGGTGCCGCCGTCAGCGGCGCGGAAAAGGCCCAAGCGATCGCTGATGGCACCGGTGAAGGCGCCCCGCTTGTGGCCGAAGAGCTCGGAGTGAAGGAGCTCATCGGGCATGCCGCCGCAATTCTGAAAGAGGAGCGGGCTCTGGTGACGCCTGCTCTTGAAATGAATGGCGCGTGCAAAGAGCTCCTTGCCGGTGCCGGTCTCGCCCTGGATGAGGATCGGCAAATCCGTCGGTGCCGCCTGCCGTGCCAGATTGCAAAGCTTCGCCATGGCCTCGCTGGCGTAGACCAGCTTCTCGAAGTTGTGACACTGAACACCGTGCCGGAGGGGACGTGGTCCTTCGAGCGGAGGCCAGTCATCGGTAAACTTGAGCTCGCGGCTCAGAAGTCGATGGCGGCGAGCGAGCTCGCGAGCCTCAAGCGCGCGCTTGGTGAGCAGCCCCACCTGTTCGGGATCGAGAGGCTTTCGGATATACTGATAGACCGCAATCGACCTTGTGCCATTGTCCCAACTGCGGGTGCCGTCCGAAGATTTGACGAGAATGCGAATGACGTCCGGGTGCTTGAGCCGGAACTCGGAGAGAACACAGGTGCCCTCTCCATCGCTCAGATCGGCCTCGCAAATGA
>WGBL01000316.1 GCA_015494375.1 Hyphomicrobiales bacterium
GGCCGGCGCGACCGGCGGGGGCGCTCCGAGCGCTCGCTGCGCCGGCCTTCACGCGCGCTTTCGTCCTCGCTTCCGCCCTCGCCAGGAGCCAGCTCCTTGCCCGTCTTCTGATCGACCACCTTCATCGACAGGCGCACCTTGCCGCGGTCGTCAAAGCCCATGAGCTTGACATAAACCTCGTCGCCCTCCTTGACCACCTCCTCGACCGACTGGGGCCGGCCATGGGTCAGCTGGGAGATATGGACAAGGCCATCGCGAGGGCCGAAAAAGTTCACAAAGGCGCCGAAATCGACCACCTTGACCACCTTGCCCTTGTAGATCTCGCCCACCTCGGGCTCAGCCGTGATCTCCTTGATCCGCCTCATCGCCTCCTCAATGGCCTCATGCCGGGCGGCGGCGACCTTGACGGTGCCGTCGTCACTGATGTCGATCTTGGCGCCCGTCTCATCGACAAGCGCGCGGATGACCGAGCCGCCGGTGCCGATGACGTCGCGGATCTTGTCGACCGGAATTCGCATGGTCTCGATGCGCGGCGCATACTCGCCAAGCTCCGCGCGTGCGCCTGAAATCGCCTTGGCCATCTCGCCCAGAATGTGCAGACGCCCTCTGCGCGCCTGGGCCAGCGCGACGCGCATGATCTCCTCGGTAATGCCGGTGATCTTGATGTCCATCTGCAGCGAGGTGATGCCCGCCTCGGTGCCGGCCACCTTGAAATCCATATCGCCCAGATGGTCCTCGTCACCAAGGATGTCGGAGAGGACGGCGAACTCGTCCTCCTCCTTGATAAGGCCCATGGCGATCCCGGCTACAGGGGCCTTCAAGGGCACGCCCGCATCCATCAGCGCGAGCGAGGTGCCGCAAACGGTTGCCATCGACGAAGAGCCGTTCGACTCGGTGATCTCGGAGACGACCCGGAGCGTATAAGGGAACTCCTCGCTCTTCGGCATCAGCGGATGAAGCGCGCGCCAGGCGAGCTTGCCATGGCCAATCTCGCGCCTGCCGGTGAAGCCGACGCGCCCCACCTCGCCCACCGAGTAGGGCGGGAAGTTGTAATGGAGGAGAAAACTCTCCTTGTAAGTGCCCTCGAGGGCATCAACGAATTGCTCATCCTCACCGGTGCCGAGAGTCGCGACCACCAGCGCCTGTGTCTCGCCACGGGTAAAGAGCGCCGAGCCATGGGTGCGCGGCAGAACGCCCACCTCGCAAACGATGGGGCGCACCGTCTCGAGGTCGCGGCCGTCGATGCGCTTTTTGGTTTTGAGGATATCGCCGCGGACGATTTCTTTTTCGAGCGATTTGAGGACACCCCCGACAATGAGCGCCTCCTCCTCGTCGGGGTCCGTGCCAAGGAGCTCTTCGAGCACGCGGGCCTTGACGGCCGCCACCTGCTCCTGGCGGGCGAGTTTCTCGGGTATCGAGAAGGCCTCGCGCAGTCCCTCTTCGGCGAGCGCGCGCACCTTGTCGTCCCAGGCCGAGGTGTCCACTTCGGGCACCTCCCAGGGGTCCTTGGCGGCCTTCTCGGCGAGGCGGATGATGGCGTCGATCACCGGCTGAAAGCTCTTCTGGCCGAACATAACGGCGCCGAGCATGTCGTCCTCGGAAAGCTCATGGGCCTCCGATTCGACCATCAGCACCGCATCCTTGGTGCCGGCGACGACGAGATCGAGCTTTGATTCATGGAGCTCGTCGATCATCGGGTTGAGGACATAGGCGCCCTCGATGAGCCCGACGCGGGCGGCACCGATGGGGCCGAGGAACGGCAGCCCCGAAAGGGTGAGCGCTGCCGAGGAGGCGATCATGGCGACGATGTCGGGATCGTTCTCGAGGTCGTGGCTGAGAACGGTGGCGATCACCTGGGTTTCGTTCTTGAAGCCTTTGACAAAGAGCGGTCTGATGGGCCGGTCGATAAGGCGTGAGACCAGCGTCTCCTTCTCGCTCGGCCGTCCCTCACGTTTGAAATAGCCGCCGGGGATCTTGCCGGCGGCATAGGCCTTTTCCTGATAGTTGACGGTGAGAGGGAAGAAGTCGACGCCCCCGCGTGCCTCGCGTGCCGCGGTTGCCGTAGCCAGCACACTCGTCTCGCCATACTGCACCAGCACCGCCCCGTCGGCCTGGCGGGCAATCCTGCCGGTCTCGAACCTCAGCGTGCGGCCGCCCCATTCAATCTCTTCAACGGTCGTTTTGAACATATCGCATCTCGTTTCTTGTCATGGCGCCATGTGTGGGCTTTATGTGTGGGCCTCAAGTGGCATCATGGCGGCTCAAATCGTTTTGCAGTCTACCCAATCCCCCATCCTATCCATTGTCTCGTGAATGTCTGCCCGAAGTCTCAAATGCGTCGCCGAGCCGAAGGATCGAGCCATTCACAACGATGGCACTTGGCAAGACGGCACCCGCCCGCAGCCGCGGGATTTCGAGGACGACAACGCCGCGCACCAATCCTCACTTCAGGTTTCTGGCTTCTGACTTCTGATTTCTGACTTCAGGCTTCTGGCTTTTGACTTCCGACCCGCCGCCCGCCGTCCGATGCCGCGCCCTGGCGCCATGAGCCGTCAGCGCCTGATTCCGAGCCTCTTGATGAGCTGGCGATAGCGCTCCTCATCCTTGGCGCGCACATAGTCAAGCAGCCGCCGCCGCTGGCTCACCATCTTGAGCAGCCCGCGCCGGGAATGGTTGTCCTTCTTGTGGCTCTTGAAGTGCTCTGTGAGATTGGAAATGCGCTCTGTCAGGATGGCGATTTGAACATCGGGGGAGCCGGTGTCGCCCTCCCTGGTGCCGTATTCCTTGATCAGAGCCTGCTTGCGCTCACTGGTAATCGACATCCTTGATGATTCTCCTCAGTGCCTTTTCAGTGCCTTTCGTCCGTTTCGTGGTCTGTGCGCCCACGCGCGCTGCCAGTGTCGCGCTCCGGGGCGCGACGCACGGCCGCCCCTTCCGCGCGCCCAGTGCGGATGTTGAAAACGCGCGTCGGATGCAGCTCACCCTTCCGGACCTCGCCCAGCGCCACCAGCACACCGCGCGCCATGACATAGACGGGTCCTGTCAGGATTGGGGCGTTGCGGCCGCGCACGATGACGGCCTGGCCCCGTTTGAGCCGTGCCGCATCGGCGCTGCTCACGGACAGCGCCGGGATGTCGTCCAGCGCCGCCTCGACGGGCAACAAATGGTCCATGAGCCGCTCGCGGCCGCCGGCACTATGGCGCAATTGGGCGAGTTTATCCAGCGAAATTGCGGCTTCTTCTGTGAATGGACCGACGCGCGTGCGCCTTAATGCCGAGACATGGCCACAACAGCCGAGCACGCGGCCGAGATCACGGGCGAGCGCGCGCACATAGGTGCCCTTGCCGCAATCCGCCTCGAGCACACAGGTATCGGGTGAAGGGATTTCGGCAATCTCGAGCCGCTCGATGAGCACAGGGCGTGCCGCGAGCTCAAACTCCTCGCCGTCGCGGGCGAGGTCATAGGCCCGCTCACCTGCCACCTTGATGGCCGAGTAGCGCGGCGGCACCTGCATGATCTCGCCACGAAACCGGCCCAGCGCCGCTTCAATGGCCTCTGCGCTGGGGCGCGCATCCGATTGGGCGATGGTCTCGCCTTCGGCGTCATCGGTGGCTGTCTCGCGCCCCCATGTGATGGTGAAGCGATAGCTCTTGAGCCCTTCGACAACGTGGGCGACGGTCTTCGTTGCCTCGCCCAGTGCAATGGGCAGCACACCCGTTGCCAGCGGATCGAGCGTGCCGGCATGGCCCGCCTTGCGGGCATCGAGCAGCGCCCGCACCACCCCCACGACCCGCGTCGATGTGTCACCCTCGCTTTTGTCGATGACGAGCCAGCCATCGATGGCCCGTCCCTTGCGGCGGCGTCCCATGAGAGCTGCCTTCCACCTCTTGATGCTGCTCCAATCGCCTTTTGATGGCGCTCCAATCCTGCGCCCGCCTTCCAGGCGCCTTCCGAAAGGGCTCCGATCGCCTTCCGAATGCGCTCTAGTCGCTTCGCGATCCGGCTTTAGTCGTCCTCGGGCGGCCCACCGAGGTCGCGTGCGACCTCGGGCGAGCGCAACAGTCGCTCGATCTGCTCGGACTGATCAAAGGCATGGTCGAGGACGAATGAAAGGCTCGGCGTGTACTTCAAGCTGACCGCGCGCGCAAGCTCGCCCCGCAGGAATTTGGCGTGCCGAGCGAGTGCCGCAACGACCCCTTCCTTGTTGAGGCCGCCGAGCGGCATGACAAAAACGGTCGCCCGGCGGGCATCAGGGCTCACGCGCACTTCCGAGACAGTGACCGCAACGCCGGCGAGATCGGGGTCGTCAATCTCGGTGCGCAGGAATATCTCCGCCATGGCATGGCGAATGAGCTCGCCAAGCCGCAGCTGGCGCTCGGTGGGAGTTTTGGCCTTGCGGCTTCGCGACATCGGAACGCCTCTCGCTTACCAGGCCTCGTGCCCCGCATTCATTGGCCTTGCTCAACACGCGGTTGCGAGCCGCCAAGGGTGACGTAGCTCGCCCCGGAAACATCGGCGCTGCTCCCTTTAGGCTGCTCTCCTTGGCCGCAGCGTCCTGTCCGGCACTGCTCCGTGGCCTGCTCGCAGGCCTCGGTCGTTGCCGTCACCCCCTTGGCTGCTGCGACTCGGCGGCTTCGCCTCGGGCGCCCCTCGTAGGGGGCCCGGCCTGGTCTTGCGCTCAGAGCACGATTATACGACGCCATAGGGCATTTCGCGACCGGCAAAGACGGCATCGATGTTGTCGAGCGCTTCAAAACCCATCTGGTCCCGCGCCTCGATCGTAGCCGAGCCGAGATGGGGCAAGAGAAAGACGTTTTCAAGCTCGCGATAAGCCGGATGGATTTTGGGCTCGCCGGCATAGACGTCGAGCCCGGCATAGGCGACCTGACCCTCGCGCAGAGCCGCGATCAGGGCCTCGTCGTCGATCAGATCGCCGCGCGCAGTGTTGACGATGATGGCGCCCTGCGGCAGACGCGCAATGGTCTCGCGGTTGATGATGTTGCGGGTCTCGGGCGTCGATGGCGCATTGAGCGAAAGCACATCGCTTACCTCGAGCAGGCCCTCGAAGGTGTCGTGATAGATGGCGCCCCTCTCTTCGACCTCCGGCAGACGTCTGCGGTTGTGGTAATGGATTTCCATATCAAACCCGCGGGCCCGCTGGGCGAGCGCCTGGCCGATCTTGCCAAGCCCGAATATGCCAAGCCGCTTGCCGTCGAGGCGGCGGCCGAGGAGCTGGCGCGGCTCCCAACCCTGCCAATTGCCCGAGCGGACGAGGCGCTCGCCCTCGGGCGCCCGGCGGGCGGCACCCAGGATCAGCAACATGGCAATCTCGGCCGTTGCGATGGTGACACCATGGGGGGCATAACCGACCCGAAGCCCCCGGGCCCGGGCCGCCTCGAGGTCGATGTGGTCGGTGCCGACGGAAAACGTCGAGACCACCTTGAAGCGCTCGGGCAGAGCGGCGATGAGATCGCCGTCGAACTTCTCGGTGATGCAGATGAGCGCCGCATCGACATCTGTGAGGGCGTCTTTGAGCTCGGCGGCGCTCATGACATGGTCGTCCTCATTGAGCACCACGTCGTAGTCGCGCCTGGCCCGGGCCTCCACGGCCTCTGTGAGGCGCCGAGTGATAAGCAGGCGTCGTCGCTCCATCGGTCTTTCCTCCCTGGAATTCCCTTTGCTCATCCCTGAAATCCGCCTGTTTGCAGCTCCTTTGAATGCAGCATTGCATTACCTTATTGCATTACCTTCTAAGCAGCGCTCGCACTGACGGGCCGGCCCGCCACCACCGAGCTATCCGCCCTCCGGCCTCCACCCATCCCTCCACCCATCGCGCGCCGCCATCCGGCGAGCGCCCGGCCGAGAGTAGTCGCTCGAACGGGCAATCGGAAACCCTTTGTTCACTCTCTTCAGGGAGGATTGCGGCCATAGGGGTAAAGCGCCGCGGCGACGGGACGGTCAGCAGCGTCGGAGGCGGTGCGTTGCATATGCCGGCGCCCAGCCGCCGCATAGGGCGCGCTCGCTTTGAGAACGGGCCGCTCTGCCACGATGCAAAGGCGCAAAGGGGCAAAGGCGCAAAGGCTGTTTGATTTCGAGGTGGGACTCGTGATGCGCCGCGTTGCCATCGTCGTTGCCATTTTGGTTGCTGCCCAGTTTGCGTTCCACGAGCTGCTATACCGCAATTCCACCCGCAATGTGCTGATCGACACCTACCGTGCTCCGGCCATCCAGTCGTGCGCGCGCGATGCACGCAAGCAGCGCCTCGCTGTGGCGGCCGAGGCCTGGCAAAAGCCTTCGTCGATCAAGCTCGTCATCGGCAAGGACGATCTCGACGTCTATTTTTGGCAGGTGGACAATCCCATGTGGAAGGCGCGTTACACCAACCCCTATCTCTTCATCGTCGCCGAGAAGCCTTCGGGCTATGTGCTTTGCGAATATGACATCATCCACCGCACGGCTTCGGTGCAGCGGATGTAGGCGCGCGGCCGCGGTGCACCGCAGAGGAGAGAACTCAACTTATGCCAGGCTGCATTGACGGGCTGCATTGACAGGCTGCGACGGGCTGCATTGACAGGCTGCATTGACAGGCAGCCTTGGTTTGCATTCAAGCGCCTGAGTGTTGGTGCGTTTGCGCGCATGAGCCAACCCAAGCGGGGCTGAATGCCCACCTGGTCGCGACAGCGTACTCGGGCCAGACCCAATTGCTGCTTTTCACGAGGGCTTCCAAAGATGCCTTCGCCCACCTCCAGCACACATGCGGCCCGCACAACGCACCGGCCGGACTAACACCAACGGCCTATATCAATGCCAACCACTCCAAGGCCCAGGAATCTCAAAACACCTGAACCATTACAGACGCGCGACAGACACGCGTTTGACAAGGCGCCCCGGCCCGCTTAGTGTCCCGCTCGACTTTCAGGCAAGGCTCCAGACCAGAGCCGTCCGCCTGCACATGGCGCCGCCAGCGAGCGTCGTCGAGGGATCAGCGAGCGCCGATCGCTCGATGGCCGATCTCATGAGCGGTGTTCCGGGAGGCAGGGGGGCCACACCCGTCAGCGAGGGCTCGCCCGCGGGTGGGTTTGGTGTTTGTTCGCATCCGCGGGTGGGTTTGGTGCTTGTCGGGGGCAATCGACTATTAGTCGCGGCCAGCGGGGGGGCGCAGTGGCCAAAGGAGCATCCGTCATGCTGAAAATCTGGGGGCGCAAGACCTCCATCAACGTGCAAAAGGTCATGTGGACGGTGGCCGAGCTCGACCTCGCACATGAGCGGATCGATGCCGGCGGCCCCTTCGGCCGCCTCGACACACCGGAGTTTGCGGCGCTCAATCCGTTCCGTTGCATCCCCGTCATCGAGGACGGCGATTTCGTGCTCTGGGAATCGAACGCCATCGTCCGCTATCTGGCCGCCACCTATGACCAAGGCGGCCTCGCCCCCGCCGATCCAAAGGCCCTGGCCACCGCCGACCAGTGGGCCGAGTGGTCGGCCGCAACCATCTATCCCGACCTCATCCCGACGATTTTCCTCTCGCTCATTCGGGTGCCTGCAGCCGAGCGCGACCATGGGGCGGTCGAGGCCGCCGTCAAGCGCGTGGGCGAGGCCTATCAGGTGCTCGACGGCCTCATGGCGGGGCGCAGCTTTATTGTGGGCGATACGCTGACCATTGCCGACATCGGGGTGGGCTCCCTGCTCTATCGCTATTTCACGCTCGACATTGCGCGGCCCGATCTGCCAAATCTCAAAGCCTATTACGAGCGGCTGGCGGAACGTCCCGCCTATCGCGAGCATGTCATGGTGCCCTATGACGACATGCGCGTGCCCGGCGCTTAGGCCGCGTGCGTAAGCAGGGACGCCCGCCCCACCCAACAAGAGCAAGCCGGCGCTGCCAGGAGACCGACAAGCAATGTTTGAAAGCCTCTCGGATCGCCTCTCGGGCATCCTTGACAAGCTCACCCGGCGCGGCGCACTCGGCGAAAGGGACGTCGCCGAGGCCATGCGCGAGGTGCGCCGCGCACTGCTTGAGGCCGATGTCGCGCTCGAGGTCGCCCGCAGCTTCACCGACCGGGTGGCCAGGAAGGCCGTCGGGCAGGAGGTCATCCGCTCGGTGACACCCGGCCAGATGGTGGTCAAGATCGTCCACGACGAGCTCGTCGCCACTCTGGGCGCCGACGCCGCCCCCATCGACCTGCGCGCCACACCTCCTGTCGCCATCCTCATGGTGGGCTTGCAAGGCTCGGGCAAGACGACGACCACCGCCAAGATCGCCAAACGCCTCTCCGAGCGCGAGGGCAAGAAGGTGCTCATGGCCTCGCTCGACACCCGCCGCCCCGCCGCGCAAGAGCAGCTTCGTGTGCTCGGCGAGCAGACGGGCATCGCCACACTGCCCATCATCGAAGGCCAGACACCACAGCAGATCGCCAAGCGCGCCATGGAGGCCGCGCGTCTCGGCGGCTATGACGTGGTGCTGCTCGATACCGCCGGCCGGCTCCATATCGACGAGGGCCTGATGGCCGAGAGCGTGCAAGTGCGCGACATCGCGCATCCCCACGAGGTGCTGCTCGTCGCCGATGCCCTCACAGGCCAGGATGCGGTGAATGTCGCCAAGAGCTTTGATGAACGCATCGGCATCACGGGCATCGTGCTCACCCGCGTCGATGGCGACGGCCGGGGCGGTGCGGCCCTCTCGATGCGGGCCGTCACGGGCAAGCCCATCAAGCTCATCGGCACGGGCGAGAAACTGGATGCGCTCGAGGAGTTTCACCCCGAACGCATCGCCGGACGCATTCTCGGCATGGGCGATGTGGTGGCGCTCGTCGAGAAGGCGGCTGAGACCATTGATGCCGAGAAGGCGAACCGCATCGCCCGCAAGATGCAGAAGGGGGCGTTCGATCTCGAGGATCTTGCGAGCCAGCTCGAGCAGATGCAGAAGATCGGCGGCATGTCGGGCATCCTCGGCCTTCTGCCGGGCGTCGGCAAGGTCAAAAAGCAGCTCGATGCGGCCAATCTTGACGATTCGATCCTCAAACGCCAGCGGGCCATCATCTCCTCGATGACGCCCAAGGAGCGCCGGCACCCCAAGCTGCTCAATGCCTCGCGCAAGCGGCGGATTGCGGCGGGCTCGGGCACCACCGTCCAGGAGGTCAACAGGCTCCTCAAGATGCACCGCCAGATGGCGGACATGATGAAAAAGCTCGGCCGCAACAAGGGCCTCATGAAACAGCTCCTCGGGAGCGGCGGCGCAGAGATGCCCGAGCCGGGAGCGGCGCCACCGGGCGCCTTGCCGCCGGGCATGCCGGGCCTCGGCAACACCCTGCCGCCACTGCCGCCGGGCCTTGGCGGCAGCGGAGGGGGCATCCCAGGTTTGCCGCCCGGGCCGCTCGGGCGGCCGGGCAAGAAAAAGCGCTGAGGGCATGTTGCGCTTTACGCATCACGCATTGCGCATCAGGAGGCTCTGGCAACGCCGCCATCGCAAGCAGCCAACCCAACAACCAATCGTCAATACGAGAGAGATACCCCATGGCACTCAAAATCAGACTGGCCCGTGCGGGGGCCAAGAAGCGACCCTACTATCGCATTGTCGTGGCTGATTCGCGCGCGCCGCGCGACGGCCGCTTTATCGAGAAAGTGGGCACCTA
>WGBL01000317.1 GCA_015494375.1 Hyphomicrobiales bacterium
CGACTATCCGCTCGCCCAGGCGATCGTCATCATCTCGAGCTATCCCTCAAAGGATGATGGGCGTTAAACGCGCCCCCGCGAAGGCGCCTCCCGACCGCGGACATCCGCAGAAGTCGCCTCAAAAGTCGCCTCACTCGTTGTTAGGGCGGGGCACAGCGGCCGTGGGCCTTGTCAAGGCGTGCCGGGCGAGGATGCACTGGGTGAGGATGCATTGGGTGAGGATGCACTGGGCGAGGACGCAAAGAAGAGGTTGTCAGACTCCACTCCGGTTGGTGCGGACGGCGGGACTCGAACCCGCACGGGGTCACCCCCAAGGGATTTTAAGTCCCTCGTGTCTACCGGTTCCACCACGTCCGCGAACCCCGTCGGCGTCCGTCCCGTTATGCGCCGACGTTCTGGAACTTTCAATTGTCGGTGGGAGTGGGATCGAGGGCCAAGACTGGTACCGCCTCCTGGAATCGAACCAGGGACCTCTAGATCCACAATCTAGCGCTCTAACCAGCTGAGCTAAGGCGGCAGTGTGATGTCTGAGGGCAGTCAAATAGCGCCGATCGCCCGCCCTGGCAAGCCGCTTGGCAGCGCTTGCTCGCGCCTCTGCTGGGCGGCGCGCAACGGTCGCCGGCGCACAAGACGGCTCTGCGAGCCAGCTCAGCCGGCCTGTTGCAATTGGCGGGGAGCAAGGGCCTCCTCGACGGCGCGCAAGTCCTCGGCCATGCGCAGCAGATCCTTGCGCAGCTGGGCCATGAACTTTTGCGCAATGGCCGGCTCGCGCGCCATCAGATCGTGCATGGCAGGCCGCCTGAATGCGAGCGCGTTCACGCCCTCATGGGCCACCACATCATTGAGATGCCGCGTCTCGATGACCATGGCCATCTCGCCGATGAATGTGCCCGCCGGCAAGAGCTCGGGCGAGGCTTGCTCGGGGGCGGCGGCGTCCTGGCCCGTGCGCGCGCCGTGACGCAAAACCTTGGCCGTGCCCTCGACGATGAGATAGGCGGCGTTGCCGGTCTCGCCCCTTGAAATGATCGCCTCGCCCGGCGCAAAGCTGACGGGCTCGGCCACAAGCGCAACCAGCTTGAGCTCGTTGGGCGCCAAATTGCGGAAGAGGCGCACCTCGAAAAACGGGCCGAGCAAGTCTTCCAGGGCCATCATTTGCTCCCAATCATCCATGTATCGGGCCAGGCGGTCATCCACGCACCGCGCCAGGCGGGGCGCAGTGTCTCGTTCAACGATGCACCGAGCCGTCGACTTGGAACAAGGACCAGCCGAGGGGGGCGATGTGCACCCGATCCGGGAGCGGCCGTCGCCAAAGCCCTCCCCAACCGCTTGCCAGTGATCACTCAACAAAAATTCCTGGCATTTCTGTGGCTTGGGGCGGCGGGGCCTGCGCACGCGCCATGACGGCTCGCGCGCGCAATCACCGCCAGACGCAATCGCCACATTGCAAGCGGGCCATTAGCGCCTCTCGGGAACCGTCCACCCCACTCCGGCGCAGGGCGGGCCGAATGGCCTCACCCCTTGACCCGCCCGTGCGCACAAAGGCGCGTCTAAGAGATTCGCGGTGGCGACGCCAGGGCTGCCTCCGCCGCTGTCGACAACACGGGGACAAGTCGAGGGCGCGACTTGCAAACGTCACTGAAGACGCCAGGGACCTTGCGGGAACTCCGTGCAGCCTCAGGGAACAAGCTTGTAGCCGCCGCTTTCGGTCACCAGCAGCTCGGCATTCGAGGGGTCCTTCTCGATTTTCTGGCGCAAGCGATAAATGTGCGTCTCGAGCGTGTGGGTCGTAACCCCCGCATTGTAGCCCCAGACCTCGCTCAGCAGTGTGTCGCGCGTGACCACTTTCTGGCCGGCGCGATAAAGATATTTCAGAATCGAGGTCTCCTTTTCGGTCAGGCGAATCTTGGCGCCCGATTCGTCAACGAGCATCTTGGCGGCCGGCTTGAACGAATAAGGCCCGATGGCAAAGACGGCATCCTCGCTCTGCTCATGCTGGCGGAGCTGGGAGCGGATACGGGCGAGGAGCACGGCGAACTTGAATGGCTTGGTGACATAGTCGTTGGCGCCGGCGTCGAGGCCGAGAATCTCGTCGGCCTCGGAGGTGTTGCCCGTCAGCATGATGATCGGGCCCTTAAAGCCATGCTTGCGCGCCAGCTTGCAGGCCTCGCGGCCGTCCATGTCGGGCAGTCCGACGTCGAGGATGACGAGATCGATATGCTCGGACTTGAGCACCTCGAGAGAGGCTGTGGCGGTCGCGGCCGTGCTGACGACAAACTCGTCGTGCAGTGAGAGCTGTTCGGCGAGCGACTCGAGCAGCTCCTCGTCATCGTCCACGACCAGGATCTTGCGGGCCGTGCTCATCGGCTTGCTCCTGAGATGAGAATTGAGGGGATCGCTTTTGCCTTCGGATTGTAGCATGTCGGTATGCTGAGCTACATACTCATGCTTATGCGTTGAGCAAGGCGCTCGCCAACCGCCGTAGGGGTCAGATCGATCAAATGCCGTCACAAGTCTGTGAGGAGAATTGGTCGTGTCTGAGGAGAGAGTGGCGATCGTGAGGGCCCTCAGTGCGCGGGCCTCGCGCGGCCGCCTTTTCTATGGCCCGCTTGTGTTTCCTTGCGCACTCGGGCGCGCAGGGCGCCGTGCGCGAAAGCGCGAGGGCGACGGCGCGAGCCCCATCGGCACCTGGCCGATCGTGCAAATCTTCTATCGCGCCGACCGGGTTGCGCGGCCCCGCACGCGCCTTGAGGTTCCGATCCGCCCCCTCGATCCGCGCGACGCCTGGTGCGATCGGGTGGGCGACCGCAACTACAACCGCCTCGTCCGGCTACCCTATCCGGGCCTTGATGAAAGCGAGGAGCGCCTCTGGCGCGCGGATCACCTCTATGACATTTGTGTCGTCCTCGGCCACAACCGGCGCCCGCGCGTCCAGGGCCTCGGCAGCGCGATCTTCATGCACGTCGCACGCGCGGGCTTTGAGCCGACGGCGGGTTGTGTGGCCCTCGGCCTCGGGGACCTCGTGAAACTCCTCGAAGCCCCCCAGCCGCCCATTGCCATTCGCTTTGCTGGCTGAGGTGTTAATGGTGACAGCGGGCTGTCGAGAAACCCTGGCTGTCGTGATTGTCGTTGTCGGCGATGTTACGGCCCTCTTAGCAGGCGCTGGGCAGGCGCGGGATGCTGGGGCGCAAAGGGCGCAAAGAACGGAGCCAACCGAAAACGCAGCCAAGGGAGAACGAAACCGAGGGGCGCTGCACAGGGCGGGGCGCGCCGGCGCCAGGCCGGAGCAATTAACTCCACCTTTCTCAACACCCCCCTGTCCCAATCAATCCATCCGCAAACATTATCCATTGGTACGTGTCCCCTTCCTGCCTGATACCAGGGCGGGCTCTGAGGCGCGGGTGCGCATTTTGGCAACGCTTCAAAATCGGCGCTCCAAATTTGATCTAGATCAAATACGCCGCGCATTTGGCGGCGCAATATCCGGCGCCAAGGCTTGGATGATCGTTTTTGCCTGGTGGGGTCGGGTGACCGGCCCTCCCTTCCCACGAACTGCCGCCGGCTGTGTCCGGCGGCTTTTTTTGCTTCCTTTTCTCCTTCGTTTTCGAGGCGGCTCTAAGTTCTCGAGGCGGCTCTAATTGCTGTCGTTTTGCCGCTGTTGCGTGCCTTCGCCTTGACCCCCTTGCCGCGACATGTTTATAGCTCGCGCGATTGACAGTGGGGCCGGCCCCACCCCATCCGTCGCTTCATCCGGCAGAGCGTTCGCGGGATGGACTGTTTGCGTACGAGCAAGCGCTGGCGTTCGCGCAAGCGCTAGCGTTCGCGAAAATATTGGTGTTCGCGCAAGGACTGCTGTTCGAGCCGAGATGAGCGGGCGAGGGGCGTTGTAGCCCAAGAGCCGAGAGAGATGAGCTAAGAGCAAGAGAGAGAAGGAACACGCGTGCCATGGCCAGGCGTTGCGAATTGACGGGCAAGTCGGTGCAGACGGGCAACAATGTGAGCCACGCCCACAACAAGACGCGGCGGCGCTTCTTGCCCAACCTTTGCGAGGTGAGCCTTTTGAGCGATGCCCTGGGGCGCAAAGTGCGGCTGCGCATCAGCGCCCATGCCTTGCGCTCGGTCGAGCATCGGGGTGGGCTCGATGCCTTTCTCGCCAAGGCCAAGGACAGCGAGCTCTCGCCACGCGCCCGCAAGCTCAAGCGCGAGATCGCCAAGGCGGCCTTGGCGGCTTCGATGGCTTCGACTGCTGAAGCCGCAGGCGCCGGCCAGAGCGCCGAGAGTGCCGATAGCGCCAGCGGCTGATTTTGGGCCGTTCCTCTTGTTTGCGGGACGGGGCCTGCGGACCAAGCCAGGGCCGGCGGACCTTGACCTGGCCCAGAGCCGGCTGGCTGTCCAGCCACCCGACCGCCCAACCGGCATCGGCGGCCAATTGCCTTGGCGCCCCACTTTTCATCGCTGCCACCACTTGTCGGGGCAGCCCTAATTGCTGTTGCTGGCGACGAGCCCCGGCGGGGCGTGAGCCCATGGGAAGCCCGCCTTGGCAAGGCGATAGCCGACATCAAAGAGCGCCGACATGTATTCGGGATCAAAGGGCTCTTTGCTTTTCTTGTTGAAGTCGGGGGGCGGCGCGGCGAGATTGAAGGCGATGCCATTGCGCCGGGCCAGCACATAAAGCCGATAGATATCGCCGATGGCCTGGTTCTTCATGACGGTTGAGAGCGAGCGGCCGGCGATCTTGGTGAGCCGCGGCTCGACCGGCTGCCACTCGGGTGTCACCTTGACATTGCGGATGATATAGAGGCGCCGCCGCGGGCGGATGCGGAGCCGCCTGTCGAACTGCGCCAGGTGGAGCTGGGTGGGAAGAAAGAACACCTGAGCCGTCGTGCCGCCATCGACATGCATCTCGTCATAGAGCTTGCCGCCCGCCGACACCTTGATGTGGACGGGCGGAAAGACACCCGGAATGGCCGATGAGGCCAGGAGCACCTGGCGGAAGAGCCGCAAGGCCTCGCGCTTGCGTGCGCTCGAGGCGATGGCCCCCATGTCCCAGATGACCGGGCGCTGGGCATCGAGGTTGGTGGTGCCAATGAGCAGCCGCCGTCCTCTGGCATGCTCGCGGGCGATGGCCTCGAGCATCTCTGGCGTCACGTACTTGGCGATGACGCGGGCGAGTTTGGAGTTGTCGGCAACCGCCTCGCCCCCGCGCAGCGCACGCAGGATCTGGGTCGAGGCGAGCTGCTCGGTGCGGTAGGTGGTGTAGACCTCTTTGAGCTGGGCGTCGTAGGCGGGGCCCAGGAACGCGAATGGCGCCGTAAGCGCGCCGGTGCTCACACCGGTGACGATCTCGAACTCGGGCCGCGTGCCCGCCGCACTCCAGCCGACCAGAAGCCCCGCGCCGAAAGCGCCATTATCGCCGCCGCCCGAGATCGCCAGATGATTGACAAGCGGCCGCGCGCCCTTCTGCACCAGATGCGGCCGATGGCGCTTGAGTTGGGCATAGCGCTCAATGACCATGGCCTCGTAGGCCCTGGGCAGCGTGTCGCCCCAGAAGCGGACCTGGCCGAGCCCCACGACCTCGGCCTTGTCGACAAGCGCGCGGGGCACCGGATTGCGGGCGATGGCAATGGCGCAGCCGGCTGTGAGCCCCAAGAGGATGAGCAGCAGAAGGGCCCTGACGGCAACCCGCAAGCGGGCCAACTTGTCAGGCAAATGCGGCCGCCGCACCATGTCTTGCAACACCCCTCGGCTCTCGGCCGCCGCCCCGCGGCACCGACCTCATAAGCGCCCTTTGCACCAATGGCGCCATTCGCGCTGCCGGCCATGAGCGTCTCTCGAGGCGCACCTGTGAAATGCCTTTTGTCATTCGAGTGCGCCGAGAAAATGGCCGGAGCAATAAGATCGACGGATCGATGGATCGATGGATCGATGGCGCGAAGCCCCACCAGGACGTCCATGCCCTCTTCCGCGTGCCATGTTCAATGGCAGGCGGCTGGTGTGACGCTCAACCCCTAACACAACTGTGATTGCCTGCAACGATTTGCGCGCTTTTCAACACCCAGTGCCCGGCCGCAGTGATAGCCCGCAGCGTGATCACAGCGATGGCGCAGTGATGGGAGGGGCGGGGGCGGCGATCATGTAGGCCCTTCTTCGCCCTCGCTCTTGTCTGCGGCATGCCACGCGCACCATATGACGCCATAGGCCATATGACGCCTTGGGTGACGCCATGGGCGGAGGCATAACGCCCCCATAGCGAGGGCGCCCTTGCGAGAGCCGTGGCTTTGGGGCTTGCCTCGGGGCCCGGTGCGGGCTCGGCAACCGCGGGCCCGGTGCGGGCTCGGCAACCGCTCGATGTGCGTGCTCGAACGCGAGTCCGCAAGAGAGCGCGCAAGGGAGCGGCACACGGGGGGCGAAGGCTGCGTATGCAATATGGAGTGGGGCGAGATGGAGATATTCGACGGCATCAGTGAAGGCGCCTTCCGCCTCAGCGTGTTTGCGGGGGTGTTTCTTGCCATGGCGCTGCTTGAGCTCTTGATTCCCAAACGCGTGCCGGGGGCGCCCAAGGCGCGGCGCTGGCTCACCAATATCGCCATCGGCGGCATCGACAGCCTCATTGTGCGGCTCATGGCGCTGTTCGTGATCCCGCTGGCCGCGGTCGCCGCCGCAATCTGGGCCGAGGCCCGCGGCTGGGGGCTATTCAATCTCCTTGCGCTGCCGGCCTGGCTCGAGATCGTGCTCGCCGTCGTCATCCTCGACCTGGCCATCTACGGCCAGCATGTGGCGTCGCACAAGATCCCCATTCTCTGGCGCCTTCACAAGGTGCACCATTCCGATGTCGATTTCGACGTGACGACGGCCATTCGCTTTCACCCCATCGAGATTGCGCTCTCGATGCTCTACAAGATTGTGCTGGTGCTCATCCTCGGGCCCCTGCCGGTGGCGGTGGTGATCTTCGAGGTCATCCTCAACGGCTGCGCCATGTTCAACCATTCCAATATCGCGCTGCCCAAGGGGCTCGATCGCCTGTTGCGGCTCTTTCTGGTGACGCCCGACATGCACCGCGTGCACCATTCAGCGATCCACCGCGAGACCGATTCCAACTACGGGTTCAATCTGTCGTGGTGGGACCGGCTGTTCGGCACCTATCGCCCCGAGCCGGAAAAGGGCCATGAGGGCATGACCATCGGCCTTCCCGACTACCAGAGCCCGGCACCCACGCGGCTCTTGTGGAGCCTGCTGTTGCCGTTCAAGACGGATGGCACTCGGCACAATGCCCCAATAACCGAGGAGGGGCGGGCGGCGCCGACAGGCCGGAGCACCGAGGGTGGTGCTGGAGGCGATGAAGGGGCGCGGCGGCTTGGGCCGGAGGAGCGCGGCTGAGTGGGCGGCCTTCACCCCGAGGGCGCGGTAGGACTGCAGGACCGGCCGCCAACATCTTCAAGCTCTTAGCGTTCCCATGCCTGTGGTGGTGCCGCCGTCCTCGATCATTGATCTGCCGCCGCCCGATATCGGGCGGCGCCGGGCCGGCGCGACCAGTGTGTCCAGGCAATGTGTCGGATATGAGCTGGATATGAGCTTCTGTAATGGGGTTTTCAGGCATGCGGTGCGACGCAAGACCCGCAAACGCGGGCAAACAAAACGGCCCGGCCTCAAGTTGATAAGACCCCGGGGGGGCTGGGGGGCTGAGATAACCGAAGTCTTGGCTTGAGGGCCGGGCCGAGAGGCAACATCGGCGAGTCTAGCGGGCTTTTTGGCACTCCCAAGGCACAATTTGGGCGAAATTGGGAAATTAACCGTAACGTGAGAGCCCGGTGAGCGGCCGGGGAGCGCATTGACGGGGCAGCGCTCCCGGAGCCCGGGTGGCGTGCATCGGCGGGGCACTCGCAAGCCTTGCTCGCTGCGCGGGCACCGACAGCACGTGCCGGCGATTGCGAGAGTGCGGGCATTGTCCTAAAAGGCTCACGACACGAAAGACAAGGGCCACGCGATCGGCGGGAGTTTTCTGGTCATGCGCACGCTTTTCTATGCGCTCCTGGGCCTCGTTTGCCTTGTGCTTGTGGCGGCGACCTTCCTTTTCATCGCCGCGCCCACCGACTATGTCCGCGACCGTCTCGTTGCCGAGGTCAAGGCGCGGACGGGGCGCAACCTGGTGGTTGCAGGCGGCACCTCGCTGGCGCTTTTTCCATCGCTTGGTGTCGTGCTCAAGGACGTGACACTTTCCGGACCGCCCGGCATGGCCGAGCGCACCTTTCTCAAAAGCGAGAAGCTCGAGGTTCAGGTCCCCCTCATTCCGTTGCTCAAGCGTGAGATCGAGATTTCCCGTTTTGTGCTTGTCAGGCCTGAGCTCAGCCTGGTGGTCGATCGCAATGGCAACACCAGCTGGCGCTTCGACGGCCCGGCAGGTGCCCGGGCGGCGCCTTCCCGAGGCGAGCTCTCGCCCGAATTGGAGGAGTTCATCAAGAACAGCAGCCGCGCGCATGACCGCGTCTTGCAGCCTGACCGCGTTGGCTCCCCTGCGGGGGCCCTTGCGGGGCTTCGTCTCGGCGAGGTCCGCATCATCGATGGCACGCTCACTTATGACGATGAGCGCTCGGGCAGGCGTGAGCGGCTCGAGACTATCGATCTCGAGCTGGCATGGCCCGGGCCCGACGCGCCGCTCGAGGTGAGGGGGCGCGCCCGCTGGCGTGGCGAGGCGATTCCGCTTTCGCTGCGGCTTGCAGCGCCAAGGCGCCTCTTTGAGGGCGGCGAGAGTGCGCTCGAGGTTGCGCTGTTGCCGGCACCGGCAAAGCTGGACTTTCGCGGTGCGCTGCGCCTCGGCAGCGCGGGCAACGGCAATGGCCTTGCTGGCAATGGGCTCGATCTGCAGGGCCCGCTCAAGCTCGAGGCGCCCTCGTTTGCCCGGCTCGCCGCCTGGAGTGGCTGGACTCTGCCCGACGCGGCACGGCTCGGCCCGCTGGCCCTCAGCGCACGGCTCGATGCCCACGCCAGCACGCTCGAGCTCAAGGCGCTCAGGGCCTCACTCGCCGACATGCGGGCCGAAGGCCAGCTGAGTGTGGAGAGCGGTGGTGCGCGGCCAAGCGTCAAGGCCCATCTCACGCTCGAGAAGCTCGATCTCGCGGCACTCCTGCCGCCTGCGGGCTCGGCAGCGGGAGGCGGCAACAGGGGAGGGCGGCCGCCGGGCGCAAGCGATGGCGCAGGAGCCGCTGACAGCGATCCCATCGCCAGGCTCATCGAAGGGGAGGGGCGCGCCGGCCGCAATGGGGAGGTGAGTGGCGAAGCCACACGCACGACCGAGGGCTGGAGCAAGACCCCGCTCAATTTCGCCGCGCTCCGTGACTTCGACCTCGATGCCCGCCTGCGGCTTGAGGAGTTCCGCTATGGCGCCATCGAGATGCCGCGTGGCACCATGACGCTCGCGCTTGTGGACGGTCGGCTCGAAGGGCGATTGGGCGAGGCCATCCTCTACGGCGGGCGGGCGACGGCACGCCTTCAGATCGACGCAAAACGGGCGGTGCCGCGGCTTGCGCTCGAGGCGCGCCTTTCCGACGTCGCGGCGTTGCCGCTGCTCAAGGCCGCTGCCGATTTCGATTGGCTCGAGGGGCGTGGTGACGTGGATTTGCGGCTCACGGCGCGGGGGCTCTCTGAGCGGCGGCTGGTCGCCACCCTTGGGGGCGCGGGGCGGCTGTCGCTGCGCGACGGCGCCGTGGTGGGGCTCAATGTTGCGAAAATGCTGCGCGCCTTCCAGCAGGGCCAGTTCGCCG
>WGBL01000318.1 GCA_015494375.1 Hyphomicrobiales bacterium
CTCCAACGTTATGTAATGTTATAACATTATATGTGATGCTACCTTGTCAATCTAGTTAGAAGATGGGCGAGGGAAGTATTTTTCGATGGGGCCCTAAAAAAGGGCACGCCAACACAGAATTTGATACCCTCCCAGATGACGGCACTGATTTCGGGGATGACAGCGCCGAGCGCTGCGCCCTCCTTCTGATTTCTGGTTTCTGACTTCTGGTTTCTGATCGTTGAGGCCCCGCCAGTGGTCGCAAGGCTATTGCGCGTCCTCTTCCGCGGCTGCGGCCTGGCTCGGCTCCAGATCCTCGCGCTGCCAGGTGATACGGACGATGGCGCCACTTCCTTCGCCCTCACGGTTGGCCAGGTCGATCGCGGCGCCCGAACGCTCAAGAAGGGTTTTGGCGATGAAAAAGCCAAGGCCGAGGCCGAACTGGTCCGCCCGCTCGCCCCCTTGCCGAGCGCTTGACGGGCGCGTGGTGAGGTAAGGCTCGCCGAGCGACTCCATAACCTGGGGAGCAAAACCGGGGCCATCATCGGCGATTGTGATGCGCACCATCTGGCCGTTCCACTCGGCCGTGATTTCGACCCGGGAATGGGCGAAGTCGACAGCGTTCTCGATAATGTTGCCAAGGCCGTAGAGCACGCCCGGGTTGCGCTCGGTGAGCGGCTCGTTTGCCGCATGAGAGCGGGCGTCGGGATCAGGACCGCCCTTGACCACGATTTCCTTGTCAAAAACCTTGTAGGGCGCCACCACCTCCTCGATCATCTGCATGAGACGGACATGGGTCAGCAGCGGATCGCCTTCCGGCGGGCGACGGGTGAGCGTTTCCAGGATCTCGCGACAGCGCTGCGCCTGCGAGGACAAGAGCGCGACATCGTCGCGGAGGGGACTGTCGGGCGGCAGCTCGCGCGCGAGCTCCTTGGCAACCACGGTGATCGTGCCGAGTGGCGTCCCGAGCTCGTGGGCGGCGGCGGCCGCCAGGCCGTCGAGCGCGTTGAGGCGCTGCTCGCGGGCAAGCACCTGCTCGGTGGCGGCGAGCGCCTCGGACATCTGCCGCGCCTCGGTCGCCAGGCGATGGACATAAAAGCCGATGAACACGAGCCCGCAGAGCACCGCCGACCAGATGCCGAACTTGTACTGGAGCGGCAGCTCGAACAGCTCTCCCCGATACCACGGCAGCGGCAAATGATAAAAGGCAAGCACCGTCGTTGCCGCCATGGCGATGACACCAAGCAGCACGGTATTGCGCGCAGGCAGTGTCGCGGCCGAGACCGTCACCGGAGCGAGAACCAAGAACGCAAAGGGGTTCTCGAGCCCGCCGGTGAGATAGAGCAGCGCCGAAAGCTGCAAGATGTCGTAGGCGAGCAGCACTGTCGCCATGGCACTGCCGAGATGATGACGGCTGGCATAGCGAATGCGCAGAAAGATGTTGAGCCAGGCTGAGAAGGCGATTGCGGCCAGACAGATCTCGAGCGGAAACTCGAATCCGAGCCCCCAGCGCACGAATATGACTGCAGCGAGCTGGCCGGCGACCGCAAACCAGCGCAAACGCACAATCGTTTGCAGGCGCAGGCCACCCTCACTCCGCAAGGCCCGTTTCCGCACCATTGGCTCCCGATGTCTCCTGCCCATGTCGTGGCCGTTCGTCCGGCTTGCGCCGGGCCCCTATGTCGCGCCCCATGCGGCAAGTCGTCAAACCCGATGCGCAGCAAATGCTGTTAGCATAGCCCTAAATCGATCCGTTGGGCGCCTGGCTCTGTCAATGGCATTGGCCCCTGCGTCGTATCGGGAGCTCGAAATGCGTCTTAAGGTTCTGTTGATTGCGACCGCCTTCTTGCTTGCCGGCGTGCTGCTGGCGTTGCTCATGTTCGAGCGTCAATTGCCTGCTCTCCTCGGCGGTGCCCGCCAGATCACAACGGGCAAGGCCCTCATCGGCGGGCCCTTCTCCCTCCTCGATCACAGGGGGCGGCGGGTCACCGAGAAGGACTTTCGCGGCCGTTATATGCTCGTCTACTTCGGTTTCACCTATTGCCCGGATGTCTGCCCGGCGGGGCTGCAAGTGATCTCCGAGGCGCTGCGGATGCTCGGCGAGGAGAAGGCGCAAAAGGTTGTGCCGATCTTCATCACCGTCGATCCCGAGCGCGATACGGTCCAGCAGATGGCGAGCTACGTCAAGAACTTCCATCCCCGCCTCGTGGGCCTTACGGGCAGCAAAAAGGAGATTGCCGCTGCGGCATCGGCCTTTCGCGTCTACTATGCCAAGGTTGCTGCCGAAGGCGGTGCTAATGGCGCAAGCGACGACTACACCATGGACCACACCGCCATCACCTACCTCATGGGGCCCGACGGGGCCTTCATTGCCCATTTCTCGCATGGCACCAGCGCGCCCGATATGGCGCGCCGGCTTGGCCAGCTCATCCGCTGAGCTCGTCTCTCGCGGCGCCTCGCACAGGGCCCATGGCCGCGCCCAGTGAAGGTCGTGGACTTTCTGCGAAAAAATGTCACAATGGGGTGTGACTGATTCGTCGCACCGACTGCGAGCGCTTGCCTTCGTAGCTCGCGTTGCGCGACAGTGCCGACATGAGCCATGCCATAAGGCCTTCAGAGACGGAGGCGACAACACCCAAGATCACGGGTCGAGACAACCGCGGCGAGAGTGAGCGGCCGGAAGACAACCCAAGCAATGATTGCGAGGCCAGGAAAGACCGCGGCACGAACGCCACACGCCTCGGGGCAATAAAAGGGGCAATGAGGGGGCAGTCAGGGGGGCAATCCTGTGCTTTATCAATGGTATGAGCTCGGCCATGCCGCGGTGCGCCCGGCTCGGGCGGCCGCCCAATCGGCGCGGCTCATGCTTGCCAATCCGCTCAACCCGCTCTTTCACACGGCCTTCGGGCGTGGTGCCGCAGCGGCGCTCGAGGTCTTCGAGCGCACCACGCGGCGCTACGGAAAGCCCGTGTTCGGCATCACCCAGACCATGGTCGACGGCGCTATGGTGCCCGTTGCGCAAGAGGTCGTCTGGGCCCATCCCTTTTGCCGGCTGTTGCACTTTCGCAAGCATTTCGCGGCAGCTGAAGCGCCGGACGAACGCGGTCTACGGGCACAGGGTGGGCAGCCACGCGTCCTACTGGTGGCGCCGATGTCGGGCCACTACGCCACCCTCCTGCGCGGCACGGTGGAAGCCCTCCTGCCCGATCATGAGGTCTACATCACCGACTGGGCCAATGCACGCGATGTCCCGAAGGCCGCCGGGCGCTTCGATCTCGATGACTATATCGACGTCATGCTGGCGCTGTTCCGCCTCTTTGCGGGCGATGTGCATGTGGTCGCCGTCTGCCAACCATCGGTGCCGGTGCTTGCGGCGGTCTCTCTCATGGAGGCGGCAGATGATCCGGCGACGCCTGCGAGCATGGTGCTGATGGGCGGCCCGATCGACACCCGAATCAACCCCACAGTCGTCAACCGCCTGGCCAAGAAGCGGGGCACCGAATGGTTCCGCCGCCATGTCATCACGCGGGTGCCTTGGCCCAATGCGGGCCATGGGCGGCGCGTCTATCCTGGGTTCCTGCAGCTGACGGGTTTCATGACGATGAACCTCGATCGCCATTTGCGGGCGCACAAGGAGCTGTTTTTCCATCTCGTGCGGGGCGATGGTGAATCGGCGGAAAAGCACAAGGCGTTCTACGATGAGTATCTCGCGGTCATGGATCTTACGGCCGAGTTCTATTTGCAGACCATCGAGACCGTCTTTGTCCGCCACGCGCTTGGGCTCGGCGAGATGCGACACCGCGGGCGGCCCGTCGACCCGGGCGCCATTCGCCGCACTGCGCTCATGACCATCGAGGGCGCGCGCGACGACATCACGGGGCGTGGCCAGTGTCGGGCGGCGCTTGATCTTTGCCGTTGCCTGCCGGCGGCGAGGAAACGCCATCTCGAGGCTGAAGGCGTCGGCCACTACGGCCTTTTCAATGGCGCGCGCTTTCGCGCCAACATCCTGCCGGCGTTGCGCGCATTCTTCCAGGCCCATCAGCGTAAGGCGCGGGCACCGGCCCCAAGCCCGATCGTTGAGCCGGGCAATGAGTCGGAGCGCTCCCTGCGCGCCCGGCAAAGGCGCGGCACCATGGCTCGAAAACCTCTCGCCGGCTCGGCTCCCCTCTCGCGAGCCGGTCGTGCCCACCGCCTCCGGAAACCTCGCCTGGAGGAGTAATGATCCGCGTCACGAGCGTGCCAAACGCATCACAGTCAACGCCAACGACAAGAAACACAAGAAATAAGAAATAAGAGACGTCCGATCACGACACATGCTCATCGAAAGCACACTCGGCGAAAACATTTCCGTTCCCATAGAGACCCGCATTCACCCGCGTGCGCGGCGCATGACGCTGCGCATCGATCAGGCCCGCGGTCGTGTCGTTCTCACCCTTCCCAAGGGCTGCCGGCGCAATGAGGCCATCGCGTTTGTTCGCAGGCACCAGGATTGGCTGCGCGAGAGCCTGGCGGCGCTGCCGGCAGCGGTTCCGTTCGAGGATGGCGCGCTCATCCCGCTCGAAGGCCGCATGCATCGTCTCGTTTTCGGTGCCCGTCGACGACGCGGTGGCACATCGGCGGGCGTGGTCTGGATTGAGGCCTCACGGGGCGGGCGGGGCCGCCCGCGCCTCTGTGTGGCCGGTGCGCCGGAGCATGGATCGCGGCGGCTGCGCGACTGGCTGGTCGATCGGGCGCGCAAGAGGCTCAGCGCGCGCGTGCGTGTGCATGCCCAAAGGCTCAGGCTCAGCCCGCGGCGCATCTCGGTCCGCGATCAGACGACGCGTTGGGGCTCGTGCTCGACCAGCGGCACGCTGTCGTTTTCATGGCGCCTCATTCTGGCGCCGCCCTTCGTGCTCGACTATGTCGCCGCCCACGAGGTCGCCCACCTTGCCGAGATGAACCACGGGCCCCGCTTCTGGCGGCTCGTGCGCAAGACCATGCCGCAAATGGACAGGGCGCGCATGTGGTTGCGCGAGCATGGGATCGAGCTCCATCGCTATGGTCTCGAGCGGCACTGAAGATGAGGCGTGGCGGCCGGCATCCTTTCTTTGGAAATCGGAAAGCGTCCAGCGCCAGAGATGGGGGGCATCGAAGCCAATAAGGAGACCGACGACCGGGCAAGGGGCCGCCCCGCAGGGTGTTTCAGGCCGTCGATGGAATTGCTCGCGGACAGGTTGAATTGATGATGGTGATTGCCTTTGCCGAGTGAATGGCAAACGACGACTCGGCGCGGGAAAAGAAGCACCACCCCCAATCAAGGCAGAGCAAATCCTAATCGCCCTCGAAGGCCATGAGTGTATGGCATGGGATGCCCTCGGCCTCGAGCTTTCGGGCGCCGCCGAGATCGGGCAAGTCGATGACAAAGGCCGCACCGAGCAGGTTGCCGCCGAGCCGCGCAATCAGCTTGACCGCCGCCATGGCCGTGCCGCCCGTGGCGATGAGATCGTCGACGAGCAGGACCCGCTCACCCGGCCGCAGCGCATCCTCGTGCATTTCGATGACATCGACGCCATATTCGAGTTCGTAGTCCTGGCCGATGGCCTTGGCCGGCAGCTTGCCCCGCTTGCGGATGGGCACAAAGCCCGTACCGAGCCGGTCGGCGACGGCACCGCCCAGGATGAAGCCGCGGGCCTCGATGCCCACGACCGCCTCGACGCCCGCGTCGCGGTAGGGCGCGGCGAGCCGGGCGATGCATTCGCGAAAGCCCTCGGCATGGCCAAACAGGGTCGTCACGTCGCGAAACAAGATGCCCGGTTTGGGATAGTCGGGGATGGTGCGAACCAGTTGTTTGAGATCCATGGGCTCGGGCTGCCTCCCTTGCTGCTCCTCTTTATTCGCTTTTGATGCTCTATTCGTTATTGATGCTCTTCATTGTTGTTCCATGACGCCTCTTGCGGTGTGTGGCGTGTGGCGTGCCCCCTGGCGCTCCCGGGTGCGGACGCGGGCGCAGACACACACGCAGATGCCGGCTCGGCTTCTGCAAGGGGCTTTTCTAATCCGAAAGTAGGCGCAAGGCCATAGATGTGCGCTTGCCCGCGCCTTCGTTTCCGTCTAACCACGGTGAGGAGAACGCGCGCATTTTGGCGCTTCTGGCAAGCGCCATTCTCAGCAGGGATCGCAACAGGGAGGTTGGCTCACATGGCGCGTCCGAGGATTGCGCTCATCGGCGCCGGCATGATCGGCGGCACGCTCGCTCATCTGGCAGCGCTCAAGGAGCTCGGCGATATCGTCATTTGCGACATTGTCGAGGACATGCCCATGGGCAAGGCGCTTGATCTGAGCCAGGCGGGGCCGATCGAGGGCTTTGACGCCCGCCTTGCCGGTACCAACAGCTATGCAGACATTGCCGGAGCCGATGTGATCATCGTCACCGCGGGTGTTCCCCGCAAGCCCGGCATGAGCCGGGATGACCTCCTCGAGATCAACCTCAAAGTGATGGACCAGGTGGGTGCAGGCATCAAGAAGTATGCCCCCCATGCCTTTGTCATCTGCATCACCAACCCGCTCGATGCCATGGTTTGGGCGCTGCAAAAGGCGAGCGGCTGTCCGACGCACAAGGTGGTGGGCATGGCCGGGGTGCTCGATTCGGCGCGCTTTCGAACCTTTCTCGCCCAGGAGTTCGACGTCTCGGTGGAGGACGTGACGGCCTTCGTGCTCGGCGGGCATGGCGACACCATGGTGCCGCTGGTGCGCTATTCAACGGTCGCCGGCATCCCGCTGCCCGACCTTGTCAAGATGCGCTGGATCACCAACGATCGGCTCGAGGAGATCGTCCAGCGGGTGCGCGACGGCGGCGCCGAGATCGTCTCGCTTCTCAAGAGCGGCTCGGCCTACTATGCCCCCGCCTCGGCGGCCATCGAGATGGCCGAGGCCTATCTCAAGGACAAGAAGCGCATCTTGCCGTGCGCGGCCCATTTGAACGGCGAGTTTGGTGTCAAGGGGCTCTATGTCGGGGTGCCGGTCGTGATTGGTGCTGCGGGTGTCGAGCGGATTGTCGAGATCGACCTCAACATGCGCGAGCGCTCTGCCTTCATGCGTTCGGTGGAGGCGGTCAAGGGGCTGGTCGAGGCCTGCCAGAGGATTGCACCGCAGCTGGGAGCCTGAGAGAGCGTGAGTAAGCCTCCCAACATCGGAGATGTCATTGCCACCCTGAGGGGGCACGCGCCTGCTTTGCGGGCCAAGGGCGTCGCACATGCCGCCATATTCGGTTCCTTGGCGCGTGGCGAGGCACAGGATGAGAGCGATATCGACATCTTACTCGAGATGAGGGAAGGCGCGGAGATTGATCTGTTTGCCTATGCAGGCCTAAAGCGGACAATTGAAGAACTGTTCGATTGGCCTGTCGATGTGATCGATCGTGATGCCCTAAAGCCTGCGTTGCGCGGTCTGGCGGAGCGAGATGCTGTATATGCCTTCTGAGCGCACCAAAGCTGTCCTTGACGATTTTGCCAGCAATATCCGATTGGCCCAAGAGTTTGTGGGCGATTTCGACCTTGCGGCTTTTCGAGCGGATGTTCGCACGGTTTACGCTGTTACGCGTTGTTTGGAGATTATCTCTGAGGCTTCGCGCCGGTTGCCTGAAGAAGTCAAACAGCGAAACCCTCATATTCCATGGCCCGATATCGCGGCAGCAGGAAATATTTATCGTCATCAATATGAAGATGTCGTCGACGAAAGGATTGGGTGGACCGTTAAGAAAAGCCTTCCCCCTCTACTGGAAGTCATTGTTGCCGAGCTTGATGCCTATGATGATTGAACCTTTACGGAAAACTGTGAGAACGCATCGAATCGGCGAGCCTAAGATTCCATCGATCTGCGCCGGAGGACAGTTTTGGATGATTGGGGCTTAAGCTGGTGGTTTAATGGCGAGCTGCCGTTTTCGAATTGGCCAAGGAGACCCGAGCCATGAACATCCACGAGTATCAGGCGAAAGCGCTCTTGCGGGCGTTCGACGTGCCCGTGGCCCGCGGCCAGGTTGCGTTCTCGCCCGAAGAGGCGGTGGCGGCCGCCAAGGCGCTTGGTGGGTCGCTGTGGGTCGTCAAGGCGCAAATCCATGCCGGTGGGCGCGGCAAGGGGCGCTTCAAGGAAAGCGAGGCGGGCGAGGGCGGCGGTGTGCGCGTCGTCACGTCGCTCGAGGCGGTGCGCGAGGCGGCGGAGGCGATGCTCGGCCGAACGCTTATCACACATCAGACGGGGCCCGAGGGCAAGACCGTCAAGCGCCTCTATATTGAGGAGGGCACGGCGATCGCCCGCGAGCTCTATCTCTCGGCGACGATCGATCGCGCCCGCGGGCGCCTCTCGTTCATAGCCTCGAGCGAGGGGGGCATGGATATCGAAGAGGTGGCGGCCGAGACGCCTGAAAAGATCCTCACATTGGCGCTCGATCCGGCAACAGGCTTCATGCCCTACCATGGCCGCCGCATCGCCTACTCCTTCGGGCTCGAGGGCGCGGCGGCGCGCCAGTGCGCAGCGCTCGTCGGCAATCTCGCTCGCGCCTTCGAGGCCAAGGACATGAGCCTTCTTGAGATCAACCCGCTGGTGCTCACCGAGGGGGGCGATCTCGTTTGCCTCGATGCCAAGGTCAACTTCGACGACAATGCGCTCTTCCGCCACCCGGACGTGGCCGAGCTTCGCGACACGGACGAGGAGGACCCGGCCGAGGTCGAGGCCTCGCGCCACGACCTCTCCTATGTCAAGCTCGACGGCGATATCGGTTGCATGGTGAACGGCGCCGGGCTCGCCATGGCCACCATGGACATCATCAAGCTCCATGGCGGCGAGCCCGCCAATTTCCTCGACGTCGGGGGTGGCGCCAATCAGGCCCAGGTGATGAATGCCTTCAAGATCATCCTCTCGGATGAGAACGTAAAAGGCATTCTGGTCAACATATTCGGCGGCATCATGCGTTGCGACATCATAGCCGAGGGGATTGTGGCGGCGGCGCGCGAGATGGCGATCGAGGTGCCGCTCGTGGTGCGGCTCGAGGGCACCAATGTCGAGCTTGGAAAGAAGATCCTGAGCGAGTCGGGACTTGCGATTATTGCCGCCGACGACCTCGACGATGCGGCGAAAAAGGTGGTGGCGGCCGTTCGTGGATCAGGGCGATGACGGAGCGGGGGCGGGCACGGCCTGAACCTACCGCCTCGAAGCGGCACTCCTGCCTCGGGCGGTGACGGCGTCAGCCACTGCTCTCCGGTTAGCCACCAGGCTTTCGCTCGGTCGGCCGTCGTCACGCTCGGCCCGCTCCGACTTGATCGCAATGCCGGGGACCTGCGGGCGCACCATGGCCTCCGCGATCGCCAGCTGATCGCGGCGATCGGATTTGTGAAGGCCGACCCGATAGGCCTTGACCACCTGCGGCGGCATCACCTTGACCGCAAACCGAGGCTCTTCAGCCATCGCGCCCAGTGGTGCGCGGCCCAACATGAAATGGTGTGTCCTACCCGTTGTCACCCCCATGCGCTGCAGCACGAAGTGGTGCGCCTTCCCCCGCGTCACCCCGCACGCGCTGCAGCATGAATTGGTGCAGCGCAGATGCGGGGTCGCGTGCTTCGCGTCCGGCCAGCCGCGCCATCTCCATAGGCGCCATCGGCGCCACGCGCAGCCTATGCGTCCTGCGCGCCCGTCTTCTCTTCGTCTGTCGCGCCTGCCGCGTCTGCCGCCTCTTCTGCGGGCACCTCGTCGGCGGTCGCCTCGGCCATGAGCGCCCGGGCCTGGCCCACCCAGTCCTCGCGCTCGATCCGGCCCTTGAAGCTCAGAACCTCGTCCACTTGCGCGATTTCATCGTCGGTGAAGTTGGCGATCTGGGCATATTGCGTGATGCCGAGCTTGTTGAGGCGCTTTTGCAGCTCCTCGCCGACACCCTTGATCCTGGTCAGGTCGTCGGGATCGCCCTTCGGCTTCTTGAAGCCTTTCCATTTGTCGCGCGCGGCCAGCTTCTTGCCGCGGGCGTCGGTGCGCTCGGGAATGCGCGCGGCCTTGCCCCGCCGGCCACGGAGATAGTAGAGCTTGGCACGCCGCACCCGGCCGCGCCGCACCACCTCGATCGATTCAATCAGCGGCGAGTAGATGGGAAAGACCCGCTCGACGCCCTCGCCATAGGAGATCTTGCGCACGGTGAAGCTCTCGTTGAGGCCACCGCCCGAGCGGGCGATGCAGACCCCTTCGAAGGCCTGGGTGCGGGTGCGGTTGCCCTCGATCACCTTGACATTGACGCGCACCGTGTCTCCGGGCGCGAACTCGGGGATGGGCCGCTCGGCCTCGAGCTCTGCGGCGTGGCTCTTCTCGAGCTCTTCGATAATGTTCATGGCGCTTTGTCCGTCTGCTTGTTTGTCTGCCGGGTTGGCTGGGCTCTGTGCTCGATTGGCCGGGCGCAAGAGCACGCCAACGGCGCCGCTTGGAGCGGCGTGACGGCGCTCTCGGCCCGCCCGATTGTCCCGGAAGTCTGTGGATACCGAGCGTGTGGTTTAGCCGAATGCCGCGCGCTTGTCGATCGCCAATTGGCCGCGGGTTGGGCTGCGGCGGGCTGCGGCGGAGCGAGGCGGCGGGGCACGCACCCTGGTCGGCGTCCGGGCCGGCTCGGGCAATCGGGCTATTGACCCGGAGGGCGCTCGAGGGCCATAAGATTGACGTGGAGGCTGTCGAGGGCCGTCTTCTGAGCAGGGCCCTGCCGGGTGCGGCACCGCTATTGGACGCTGGGCCGCCGTTGGACGGGGGGCGGCTGTAAGACGCGGGGCCGGCGAAGGACGCGGGGCCAACTATGGACGCTGGGCCAGACGGCCCTGTCGAGAGGACGACAAAAAGACAACGGAGCGTGGCGCAGTCCGGTTAGCGCACCGGTCTGGGGGACCGGGGGTCGCAGGTTCAAATCCTGCCGCTCCGACCAATCCTGATCTGCCCGTGCGCGATCAGCCCATACTTCATCTGCCTTCATATGCCTTCATCTGCCCCTACGCGCGCCGGCCGGAACGTTCAGACCGGCTGGGCTGCGAGACGCCGGGGCCGGTAAGCGCGCTGTGGCCAGGGCCCACAACCCCCGGCCCGCAAGGGCGATCCGGTTTTGGCAATGCCAGAATGGGTTGCCGCCTTCGCGGGAATGACGTTGAGGGAAGCGGAGATGATATTGAGGAGAAAGGGGATAAAA
>WGBL01000319.1 GCA_015494375.1 Hyphomicrobiales bacterium
GGCATAAAGCAGAAGCGCCGTCATCATCGCTGGGTGAAAGGGGGACTGGCCGGTGCTGCTCTTATAAGACTAAGGCGCCATGATATCACGAAGGTCGAGCACCTCGCGCACCAGCTCGACAATAAACCGGGCCACATGCTCCTCGCTTACAAAGTCCTGGATCGAAGGCGGCAAAAGCAGCGCCTCGTCGATCCGCCAGTCTCGAAATCGCTTGCTCAAGCCCCAGATATGAATACAGACTCGCTCAAACTTGAAAAGCCAATTCTTCGACAGGCTGCTAGGACGCGGCTTTGACGCTGGCTTTGGGCTTAGCTTTGGCCTTGGCATTGGGCTTGGCTTTGACCTTGGTCGACTTCTTGCGCTTTTTCGTTTTACGCTCTTGGGGCGTTGTCTCCTCCTCGGCACGCAGGAGCGTGCGGGCGCGCTCGAGTGCCGCGCGCGCCTCGTCATCGAGCTCAGGCGTTCGCAGGTCGAGCGCGCCGAGCCGCTCGGTGATGACATGGCCCACAAGCGCCCGCATGGCCCATTTGTGATCGGCGGGGATCACATA
Organism: Hyphomicrobiales bacterium; assembly: GCA_015494375.1. GTDB lineage: Bacteria > Pseudomonadota > Alphaproteobacteria > Rhizobiales > S144-23 > S144-23. The sequence goes on from WGBL01000319.1 coordinate 551, forward strand.
CCAGGGCGCCCAGGGCGTGCTCGTGTTGCGCAGCATGTCCTCGGCCGCATGGCTATAGGCATCCCAGAACTTGCGCTCCTCAAGATCGCGCATCGAAAACTTCCAGTGCTTCTCGGGGTTCTCTAGGCGCTCGAGGAAGCGCCGGCGCTGCTCCTCGGCCGAGACGTTGAGGAAAAACTTCAAGATCACGGTGCCGTTGCGCGCCATATGGCGCTCGAAGGCATTGATGTCCTCAAAGCGCTCCTGCCAGATCCGCTCGCCTTCGGGCACATGCGGCAGGCGCTGGTTCTGGAGGATTTCGGGGTGGATGCGGACAACGAGCACCTCCTCGTAGTAGGAGCGGTTGAAAATGCCGATGCGGCCGCGCTCGGGCAGCGCCTTCCAGCAGCGCCACATATAGTTGTGGTCGAGCTCCTCTTTCGATGGCACCTTGAAACTGAAAACCTGGCAGCCCTGCGGATTGACCCCGCGCATGACGTGCTTGATGGTGCCGTCCTTGCCGGCGGCATCGCGCCCCTGGAAGATGAGCAGAACCGAATAGCGATCATCGGCATAAAGCCGCTCTTGCAGGCGGGCGAGCTCCTTGCGCTGGCGGCGGAGAAACTTGCGGGCGCGCTTTTTGAGTTTGTCTTTGCCGAGTGCAGTGAGCTCGGCCGGCCCCACCCAGGCGGGATCGCGCTCGGCAAGCCGGAACGCAGCACCATCGGTGACCGCCAGCTCCTCTATCGACAGCTTTTCATAGGCCATCGCCCCCTCCTCCCAATTGCAATGCCTTTCGTCCCAGCCGGCTCTAGATTGCCGCCCGGTAATGGCTTTCTGCTCAAGGTTGCCAAGGTTGGCCGAAACTGACGGAAAACCAGGCGCCATGCAACTCCACAGCGGGCGGCAAATCATGATAAGAGCTATCCGCACAGAGCGGCAAAGGGCCGCGCAGCGAAGCGGGTCGGGCGCGTCGCGCCCGTAAGGGCCAAGCTCATGCCGCACGCGTGAAGCCCAAGCATCAGCGGCCTGGTGCCTACTGGTACCCGCTGCAACATCTGGTGAGGCCATGAACGAGCGACTGATCTCGGCGGACAAGAACCGAGGCGATGGGCACGAGCCCTCGCTGCGGCCCGAAACGCTCGCCGAGTTCATCGGCCAAGAGCGGGCGTGTGCCAACCTGCGGGTCTTTATCGAGGCGGCCAAGGCGCGGGGCGATGCGCTCGATCATGTGCTGTTTGCGGGCCCACCGGGGCTTGGCAAGACCACACTCGCCCAGATCATGGCCCGCGAGCTTGGCGTCGGCTTTCGCGCAACCTCCGGCCCCGTGATCGCCAAGGCGGGCGATTTGGCCGCACTGCTTACCAATCTCGAAGAGCGCGACGTGCTCTTTATCGATGAGATCCATCGCCTCAATCCGGCGGTCGAGGAAATCCTCTATCCGGCGATGGAGGACTACCAGCTCGACCTGATCATTGGCGAAGGGCCGGCGGCACGCTCAGTGCGCATCGATCTGCCGCGGTTCACGCTCGTCGGTGCCACGACGCGCGCCGGGCTCCTGACGACACCGCTCAGGGATCGCTTCGGCATTCCCATTCGCCTCAATTTCTATGAGATCGCCGAGCTCGAGGAGATCGTCCGGCGCGGCGCGCGGGTGCTCCAGGTTGAGGTGAGCGACGATGGCGCGCGTGAGATCGCCCGCCGCTCGCGCGGCACGCCGCGAATCGCGGGGCGTCTGCTCCGGCGGGTGCGCGACTTCGCTGCCGTCGATGGCGCCGCGGTCATCGATGCGGATGTCGCCGACAGGGCGCTCAGGGCGCTCGAGGTGGACAATCGCGGGCTCGATGCCCTCGACCATCGTTATTTGCTTTGCATCGCCAAGGGCTATGACGGCGGCCCGGTGGGGATCGAGACCATCGCCGCGGCGCTCAGCGAGCCGCGCGACGCTCTCGAGGAGATCGTCGAGCCCTACCTTCTCCAGCAAGGGTTCATCGCTCGCACCCCGCGGGGTCGCGCGCTCACCATGAACGCCTACCGCCACCTCGGCCTTGTGCCTCCCCGCAAGTCAACAAGCGAAGGCGAGCAGGCGACACTCTTTGACGATGACGACGCCACGGATGGGGCCGGCAAGGGCCGCGATGGAGCCGAGGACAGCGATATTGTCACGGGAAGCGCCTCACATGACTGAGTCCGGGGCCACCGATGGCACCCGTACCGATGGCACCCCTGGGGAAAGGGCCGCGAGCCGCGAAGGTGCGGCATCCACCGCCTGGCCCGATCTGGCCGGCCGGCTTGTGCCCGCCGAGGGTGGCGGGCATGAGCATGTGCTGCCGATCCGGGTTTATTTCGAGGACACCGATTTCTCGGGCCTTGTCTATCACACGAGCTATTTGCGCTGGTGCGAGCGGGGGCGCTCGGACTATCTGCGGCTTCTGGGCATCCATCACAGTGCGCTCATGGGCCCGAGCGCAGGCGGCGCGCCGGCGGCCTTTGTCGTCCGCCGGCTCGAGGCAGACTATCGGCGACCGGCCCGTATCGACGAGGTGCTCGAGGTGCGCACCCGCATCGCTGAGCTCTCCGCCGCCTCGCTCTGGCTCGCCCAGCGCATCACGCGGGGGGCGGACGAGCTATTCCGGGTCCGTGTGCAAGTGGTTCTGCTGGGCGCAGACGGCAAGCCACAACGCCTCGACCGGCTGCTCCGGCCGGCATTGGACAACGCCCCAAATGGGCCTTCGGATTAAAGGACTTCAGAACAGCACCAAGCCGCACAATGAGCCATTCATTGTGCGGCTCGGGTTCGCAGCCCGCGCATCGGCAGCCAGCGCGTATCAGCAGCCCGCAGGGTCGGTCAGCGGCTCGCCAGGTACTTGAGCGGGTCGACGGGCTTTGAACCCTTGCGCAGCTCGAAGTGGAGTTGCGGACGATCGACCGAGCCCGACAGGCCCGATTTGGCGATCACCTGACCGCGCCGCACGCGGTCGCCGCGCTTGACCAGAATCTCCCGATTGTGGGCATAGGCCGACACCCATTGGTCGCTGTGGCGAATGAGGATGAGGTTGCCATAGCCCTTGAGCTCGTCGCCGGCATAGGCGACCACGCCATCCTCGACCGCGCGCACAACCGTTCCAGGCGGCACGGCGATGTTGATGCCATCGTTGCGCGTGCCGTCGGCGCGGCTGCCGAAAGGCGAGATAATGCGCCCCTTCACCGGCCAACGGAACTTGCCTTCGTCAAAAGCCTCATCGTCAATGTCTGTGGGGCCGCCGAGGCCGAGCGCCTTGGCCGAGCCGCCGATCGGGCGCCTCTCTGCAGCGCGCCGCCGCTCATCGTCGCCTCTCGGCCGCGAGCCATCGTCGAGGCGGGCCGTGCGGGTGGGCGCCGTCGTGGGTGTGTCACCAAGGCGGTTGCCGCCCTCCGGCAACGAGACCGGCCCAGGCCCCGCTCCAAAGCCCGCGCGCGAGGCCGTTGCCGCAGGGGCCGGGATGGTGATCACCTGCCCGACGCGCAGCTTGGTCGGATCGTCGATGCCGTTCTCGCGCTTCAAGGCAGCGACCGTGACGCCATGGCGGCGGGCGATCTTATAGAGCGAGTCGCCGGGCCTGACGCGGTAGCCATCGCCCGGAACTTCAGCGGCCTCGTCGGCCGCGGGTGTGCCGGCGGCACGCCCGCGCGCGCGCGTCTCTCGGTTCTCGGATGCCATCGTTGACGCACGCGATGGCATGCGGGCCCGGACGCCCCGGCGGGCCACAACCGAGCGGGCGGGCGCAGGGATGCGCAACTTCTGACCGATCCGGATCATCGGCGATGTGAGACCGTTTGCGTCCATGAGCGCCGAGACTGAGACACCATACCGGCGGGAGAGACTGTAAAGCGTGTCACCACTCTCAACCGTCACGGTGCGTGTCGCATCCGCTCCCGAAGCGCCGTAGTTGTCGGGCGCGCCGCCTACCGGATCGGATGCCGTTTCCCCGGCGGCAATATCGCGTCCGCCAGATGTGCCGACGGGCGCGCCGACAGGCTTGGTGTCATAGCCCGGTGCGGTCGGAAAACCCGTGGAGCGTTGAGCGCCGCCTGAGCCGCCTGACCGCCCATTGGCGCGCGCGGCTTCGGAGCGCGCCGCATCCCGATCTGCGGCCCCGACGCCATAAGGCGCGCTCATAGGGGCGCTCATGGGCGCGCGGGATCTGCCGCCGCCATAGGGGTCCGGCCGGCGAAGATCAGGCCTCCGCTCGACGGCACCGCGGGCCCGCTCGCCACCATAGCCACCATAGCCGCCATAGTCGGGCGAGGTGTCATAGCTCGGCGCGACGGGCTCCGGCGTTGTGCCATAGCCCGCACTCGGCGCCCCCGCACCGCTCGCATAGGGCGAGGGCGGCGGCAGCGATGCCGTCGCATCGGCCGGCTCATTCATGGAGAAAATCGGAAAATCGAATCGCGTCACATCGGCGCTGCAGCCGGCAACCGTCAGTGATGCAAAGAGAGCCGCCAAAGGCACAAGCGCCTTCGCCGGCCGCTGCTCGAGCCCACGCCTCGAGCTCTGGGTACGCAAGGAACTCATCATCATCCCACCTCATTACACACGAATGAGAGTGCCCCCGCTCGGTTAATGTCTCCTTAACGGGCCGCGACAGGGCTCTGCCCATGATCTGGTGAATGTCGCACAGGCATTGCGACGCCCAGGGCGGCGCACAAGCCGGGTCGGCCGGAGCAGCTATCGCCCCCCGATGCGACTCGTGAGCACAACCGCGCTGAGAGAAAGGGCAAAAAAAGTGATCGAAACACTGGGTTCGCAGCCTCGCGTTGTCCCGGCAAGTGGTGGGGCGCTCGCGGCAAATGGTGCGCGACGCCCCTCGTCTCGCTCGGCCCTTCGTATTCGGGCGCCCCTCGGGCCTCATGTTCGGGCCCCGTGTGCGGGCCCTCCAATTCTGCGGGCCCTCCCATTTGAGCGTATATGCGGGCCCTCGCATCTTTCAGGCCCCGCTGCCGCCGCGCCTGCCCGCCCCCACTTGCTCCCGCTTCGGGCCCGGGGCATGGCCGCAGCATGCCATGCCAGTTGGTTAATGGGGAATTGTGCAGAAAGGACGGCGCATTCGCGGCCATTCGAGGGCCGAAACACTGCTCTCGGGGAAATGCTGTTTTTCGCGGCGCTTTTTCAGCTGCCCGCTGCGCTTTTTCTCCGCCGCCACATCCCCCGTCGGCGCATCCTCCGCCGCCCGCGTCCTTTGCCCCAGGGGCCAACGCCACCGCGACCGCCGGCCTTCGGGTGAAGCTCACAGCGCCTCGAGCCGGCGCGCAAGGGCCTCGCATGTTGGCGCATGGGTGAGATCGAGGTGGAGCGGTGTGACCGAGATGGCCCCGTTCTGCACAGCCCAGAGGTCCGTGCCCTCGGCAGGTGCCGAGCGCGCGCGATCGTAGCCGAACCAATAATAGGGCGTGCCGCGGGTATCGAGCCGATCGACGATCGTCAAAAGCCCCTGGTCGCGCATCCCCTGCCGCGTGACATGAACGCCCGTGACCTCTTCGGGCGCGCGGTCGGGGAAATTGACATTGAGCGTCACATGCTCGGGCCAGCCCGCCCTGAGCAACTTGCGAATGAGGTCAGCGCCAAGGCGCAACGGCGTCTCCCATTGAATGCCATGCTTGCCGCCCCGGCCAACGGCAAGGCTCAAGGCGATCGAGGGGATGCCGAGCATGGTGCCTTCCATGGCGCCGGCGATGGTGCCAGAGTAGGTGACATCGTCGGCCATGTTCTGCCCGCGGTTGATGCCCGAGAGCACGAGATCGGGGCGCTTGTCGCGCATCAGGTGCTTCACGCCCATGATGACGCAGTCTGTGGGCGTGCCCTTGACCGCATAGATGCGCTCGGCGAGTTGGCGGCAGCGCAACGGCTCATGGAGCGTTAGCGAATGCGAGGCGCCCGACTGGTCGGTCTCGGGCGCCACCACCCAGACCTCATCGCCGAGCTCGCTGGCGATCTGCTGCAAGACCTCGAGCCCCGCCGCCTCGATGCCGTCGTCATTGGTCAGCAGAATACGCATCACGGGCGACCCTTAAGCGTCGCTTGATGAAGCCGCAATGCGCTCGAGGCCGGCCATATAGGGTTTGAGCGCCTCGGGAAGGGCAATCGAGCCGTCCGCCTGCTGGTAGTTCTCGAGAATGGCGATGAGCGTGCGGCCGACGGCAAGGCCCGAGCCGTTGAGCGTATGGACGAAGCGCAGCTCCTTGCCCTCGCGTGGGCGCCAGCGGGCGTTCATCCGGCGGGCCTGGAAGTCGCCGCAATAGGAGCAGCTCGAGATTTCGCGGTAGGTGTTCTGGCCCGGCAGCCAGACCTCGATGTCGTAGGTCTTGCGGGCGCCAAAGCCCATGTCGCCGGTGGAGAGCACGACCACGCGATAGGCGAGCCCGAGGCGCTTGAGCACCTCCTCGGCGCAACTGGTCATGCGCTCGAGCTCGGCGAGCCCTTCGGCCTCGTCACGCACAACCGAGACCAGCTCGACCTTGGAGAACTGATGCTGGCGGATCATGCCGCGGGTGTCCTTGCCAGCGGCGCCGGCCTCCATGCGAAAGCAGGGCGTCCAGGCCGTCACCCGCATGGGCAAGGCGTCCTCGGGCACAATCTCCTCGCGCACGAGATTGGTGAGTGGCACCTCGGCTGTGGGGATGAGCCACATGCCGTTCTCGGTGCGGTATTGATCCTCGGCGAACTTGGGGAGCTGGCCGGTGCCGAACATCGCCTCATCGCGCACAAGCGCCGGCGGCAGGATTTCGCGATAGCCATGCTCAGCCGTCTGCAGATCGAGCATGAAGGCGGCAAGCGCCCGTTCGAGCCGCGCCAGCGCGCCCTTGAGCACGACAAAGCGGGCGCCCGAGATCCTGGCCGCGGTCTCGAAATCCATGAGCCCCAACGCCTCGCCGAGCTCGAAATGCTCCTTGGGGGCGAAGTCGAACTGTGGCGGTGTGCCGACCTCTCGCACGACCTCGTTGGCGCTTTCGTCAGGTCCCACAGGCACATCGTCCATGGGCCGGTTGGGCAGCCCCGCGAGCAGGTCGTTGAGCTCGGCGGTCAAGCGGCGCTCGGTCTCCTCGCCCTCCTGGACGAATTTCTTGAGATCCGCCACCTCGGCGATGAGCGCCTGGGCCTTGGCCTCATCGCCGGCCGCCTTGGCCCTGCCGATCTCCTTGGCGGCGGCGTTGCGGCGCGCCTGGGCCTCCTGCAGTTTGGCGACATGCTTGCGCCGCTTCTCATCGAGCGCCAGGACCTTCTCGGCCATGGGCTCGAGGCCGCGCTTCTTGAGCCCCTTGTCGAAGGCGTCCGGGTTGTCGCGTATCCACTTGACGTCGTACATGTGCCAATCGGCCTCCCGCAATGCGTCCCGCAACGGGCTCTCAGATTACGCGTATTTGTTAAGAGGCTCAGTCGCCTGTTTATCTGCCTGAGCCAACCCTTGTTTTTTTGAGGCCGGGCCTAGTCGCCGCCCGCCCTTCCGCCGCTCAGTCGTCGTCATCCTCGGCGGCGGCCCGGGCGCGACTTCGGTCAACGGCCTCGACGGCAAAAATCGACAGCTCATAGAGCAGCAAGGTCGGGATCGCCAGGCCCAGCTGACTGATGGGGTCGGGCGGCGTCAGGAATGCGGCGACGGCAAACACACCGACGATCGCGTACTTGCGCTTGCGCCGCAGCGAGCCTGCGGTGATCAGCCCCGCGCGCGCCATGAGCGTGAGGAGAACGGGGAGCTGAAAGCAGATGCCGAACGCCAGGATGAGCGTCATGATGAGCCCCAGATACTCGCTCACCTTGGCAGTCAGCTCGATGTTGATCTGCCCCTCGCCCGTCGGCTGGAGCGAGAGGAAAAAGCGCATGGCCATGGGCATGACGATGAAATAGACCACCGCCGCGCCGATGAGGAATAAAATGGGCGTGGCGACCAGATAGGGCAAGAACGCCTTGCGCTCGTGCTTATAGAGGCCCGGTGCCACGAACATGTAGATCTGGCTCGCGAGGATCGGGAAGGCCAGAAAGACAGCGCCGAAGAGCGCCAGTTTAATTTGCGTAAAGAACCACTCCTGGGGCGAGGTCTGGATGAGTGTCAGCTCGTCGATCGGCACGCCTGCGGCAACGGCATAGGGACGGACGAGAAGGTTGTAAATGTCGGTGGCGAAAATGAAACAGACGATGAAGGCGACAAAGATCGCCGCTACCGACCAGATGAGGCGCTGGCGCAGCTCAATGAGATGCTCGATGAGAGGCGCCTTTGAGGCCTCAATCTCATTGATGTCGTCTTCCGCAACCGCCATGTTACACGCCGCCCTCCTTGCGGCCCTGGGCTTCGAGTGACGGCTCGGCAGATGATGCCTCGGCGGAGGCCGCCATCTTCGTTGGTTTCTCTGAAGGGGCTCGGGTGCCAACCTCGGCCTTTGGCTGCGGCTCCGGCACCGTCTCCGAAGGGGCCTTGCCCGGCCCTGCGCCATTGCCGGCTGCGCCCACGGAGCTTTCGGTCGCGCTCACACGCTCTGCAGAAGCCGCTGGCAACTCATTGGCATGGGCGGCCTCGGCACGCGCATCAGCCGCCTTGGCTCGGGCCCCGTCCCGCTCGTTGTCGACACCCTCCCCTTCGGCCGTTCTCACGTGCTCATCATCCATCGCCGCGCCGGGATCGTCAAAGTCCTCGATATCGTCAAGCCCCTTGGCCTTGGCGGCTGCGCGCTCCTCCTCGATGCTTCGCTCGAATGCGCGCTCGAAATCCTTGAGCGGCTCAGCCGAGGTCACATCGCGGATGGAGTTCTGCACCTCCTCGAGCTCGCTGTCGCGGATGACCTCATCGAACTGGCGCGAGAACTCGCCCGCCATACGCCGCACCTGGCCGACGATGCGGCCGATCGAGCGCAGCATCCGCGGCAGGTCTTTCGGCCCGACGACAATGATGGCGACGACCGCAACGATTAGCAGCTCACTCCAGCCGATATCGAACATCAGGCTCTCTTATACTGGACGGAATTCACGGCTCTCTATCCGCCGAATGCGCCAATCCCCGGTGCCGCTTTGGGGCTCGATGTCGCCTTCGGGTGCGATGCCGCCTTCGGGATCGGGACTCGGGACCAGCGCAAGTGTGCGGGCTCGGCTCGCCCCCCGGTGCTTAAGCGACGAGGGGATCATGCCCCGGGCGAGAGAGGCCCTCGGGCGCCCGCTTCAGAGGCAGTCACATGAGCAACCAAGCGCGGGCGCCCCTCCCCGCTTGCTCGTTTGCTCCCCGGTGCGCCCCAACGCCTCGTCTCGTCAACTGGCCTCCTCAGGCGGCGCCTCAGCCGGCCTGGCTCTTTTCCGCCTCGCGTGACTGCACCGTCTTGGCCACCTCGGCCGGCTCGTGCTCGATGGACTTGACCGCCTCGGGCTCGCTCTTGGCGCTCTCCTCCTCGCTTTCGCTGATGCCTTTCTTGAAGCTCTTGATGCCCTTGGCCACGTCGCCCATCAGCTCTGAGATCTTGCCGCGTCCAAACAGCAGCACGAGCAGAACGACGACGAGCAAGATCTGCCAGATACCTGGGGTCATGATGCTCAGTCTCCTCACAAATCGCCTGCGCCCGGCG
>WGBL01000320.1 GCA_015494375.1 Hyphomicrobiales bacterium
CTTCAAGGCCGACGAGGCGGCCTATCGCCAATATCTGATCGAGAATCATTGGTATCGCTCACTTGCGGTTGCCGAGCTTGCACCGGCGCGCCTCCTCGAGGCGCTCGGCGAGATCCGCCCGCTGGCGGTGAACCATCTCGACGTTCTCGCGCGCAAGCTGGCGGCGCACCTGCGCTTGCCCAACACGGGTAAGGTCACCGATGCGACGAAGCCGCGCGGATGTGCACCCACTTGGAGAGAGCACAATGCCCGAAAGGGATAGAATGCCAGATGCGAGTGCGAGCAAGCCGCTGGGCGAGTCGCGCTGAGGATCATTGGAGAAACGAGCGACAGTGAAGCAGAAACAAATGAGCGCGCCCCGTCCGCTCGCAGGCTCAAGAGCGGCGCGTCGGCGTGCCTATCTCATAGGCGAAATGCTTGTGCTCTATCTGGGGGCGCCGCTTGGCATCTATGTGCTCGTTCATTTCTGGCGCATTCCGCTCTTTATGATCCTCCTTCCGGTGGCCGTTCTCTATATCTTGTTGCTCACGTTCGACGGCGCCTTTGTCTGGCGGCGGCTCTTATCGAAAAGGCTTGCGCGCAATGAGACGCTCTCCGTCCTCGGCCTATTCGCTCTCACCGCGCCAATGCTCACCTGGCTCACCTTCACCTGGGCGCCTGAGGATTTCCTGCACTTTCCCCGCCGCCTGCCGGCCCTCTGGCTTCTGGTGATGGTCTTTTATCCGCTCATCTCGGTGACCACCCAGGAAATCGTCTTCCGAGTGTTCTTCTTCCATCGTTATGAGGGCCTGTTCGGCGCGCATGTCTGGCCGCTCATCCTCCTCAATGCGCTGCTCTTTTCCTTTGCCCACATTATTTTTCAGAACTGGGTCTCGATTGTGCTCACTTTCCTTGGCGGGCTGCTGTTCGCCTGGCGCTATGTGAGAACGGACTCGTTCTGGGCTGTCGTGCTCGAGCATGCGCTCTATGGCAATCTCCTCTTTACCATCGGGCTCGGGCGCTACTTCTTTACGGGCATCTCGAACCTGCATTTCGGCTGAGCCGACACCGAGCGGCGCCCGACCGACTTCCGAGTGATGCTCGCTTGATTTTCGAACATCATCTATAGGGCTTTCGGGCAGCGTGCTTTTCAGACGGGCCTATGCTCTGGGCGTCAGGCCCGCCTCGGCGAATTTCTGCGCCACCTCGTCACGCTCGAATGGCTTGAGCAGATAGTCGTCCGCACCGGCCTGGAAGGCCTTAAGAATCGTCTTGGGATCATTCTCGCTGATGCAATAGAAGATGCGCGGCTCATCGCCGCCTGCTTCCTCGCGCAGGGCGGCAATGAAATCAATACCATCCATCATTGGCATGTGCCAATCGACGAGGACGGCATCGGGCATCTCGGTGCGACAGCGCTCAAGGGCCTCCTGACCGTTCGCCGCCGAGACGGGGACGAAATGGAGATCGCTCACGATCTGCCGAGCGACCTTGCGAATGACCTCTGAATCATCGACCACGAGGCAAATCTGCATCACGAATTCCTTCCGATTGTCGGCTTGCTCCTTCCGGCAGCTCTGCTACTCTGCCGCTTTGTCGCCGCTGTGGTGTGCGCCCTGGCGGGCTCCGGGTCATCTCTGGTGGGCCACCCGGCAAGTGATCTGCTTGCTGAGCCGAGAGGCGGCTAGGCAAGCGGCGGAGGCCCATATAAGGGGTTGAGAGGGCCCCAAAATCCTCAAACTGTAGGCCGCAAAGGATTAAGATTGGCTGAAGGCATTCCTGTCCCGGTTCGAGCCAAGGGCGACCCGCCCGCCGAGCAGAGCAGTGAGGCCTGCTGGCGCGGGGCAAAGGGCATCCAGAGCGGTGAGGCCTGCTGGCGCGGGGCAAGGGGCATCCAATGAACGCCGCTTATGCGTTTGCAGGCCATAAGTCTGTGGGTGCGTGCGGCCCACATAAGTCTGTGGGTGCGCCCCATAGGTTTGTGGGCCTCGAGTTTGTAGCGCATGGGTCTGCGGGCCTTGCGTATGCGGCTCAAAGCATGGCGCCAGACGTCGGCTCAACATGACCGCGCCGAAAGCACCACCTCGCCCTCCTTGGCGTCGATTGCAAGGATCATGGCGGCGGTGGCCGCCAGTCTGAGCGTGTAATAGGGCTGCACAGTGAGAGCATTGAGCTCACCGTCAAAGCGCCCCTCGACCATGGCGGTCAGGGGTTCGGGCACTCGGGCGCGCTCGCCGCGACAGCAGAGACGAAACGATTGCGCACCGCTCTCGCCTGCCGCCTCTCCCGCGACTGTGAGCGCAATCTCGCCACCGCGTGGCAGCGCGACGAGGGCATTGGCAAGCAGATTGAGGAGAAGACGCGCGCGCGCGCTCTCGAGCGGCCCTGGCGCCGCCTGCCAGACCAGCCGGTGCCGCCCCTTGCCGACGAAGCCTTGGGCAATCTCGTGCAAGTCCTTGAGTCCCACCCTTGCACCGGGACCACCGGCCGCACCGAAGGCAAAGCGGGCGAATTGCAGTTTGGCCGAGGCTTGCTCGGTGTAGTTGCGGATCTGCTCGAAAGCAAACGCCCGCGAGTCCTCGTCGTCCTCCTCGTCGAGCACCTCAATGCCATTGAAGATGGCCCCCACCGGCCCGATGAGATCATGGCAGACCTTGCTTGCAACGAGTGCCGCCAATTCAAGGTCGTCGAGTTTCTCAAACCCAGCCATGTCGCCTTCCCCGCTTAGTCATTTGCTCGCCTTTTGCGCGCCCTTTTTTGCTCGCGCTGGCTTGGGCCACACGCGCGGCTCCATTGCCTCGCCATACACCCAAGATATGATCCTGCCAACGGACCCACGCCGGGCGTCAGGCGCGATCCGCCAATGATTTGAAATGACGGCTTTCTCGGATGTTGATAAGTGTTTCGGCGCCTTGATGACGGCCTGCGCTCCGTAGCGAAGCGCACCGAATCGTTTGCTCAAGCCCCCTGCTGCGCCGCCGGGCTGTCCAAGCAATCAGTCGAATCAAGACTCCTTCGCGGGATTGATGGAGAGAGACCGGCAAGGATGAGTGAGAGTGAGAGTGAGAGTGAGAGTGAGAGTGAGGGTGGAGGGTGCGGGTGAGAGAGCGAGCGGTTGGTGCGCAGCTCGCGCCATTGAATTGATAACGCGTGTATGTTTCGCGATGTGCCGTCAGTAGATGCGGCTCGATTGTTTGGCTCCTTGGCACTCGACATAAGGACTGCTCAGCATGCCGCGATTGTTTGCAGGGCTTGAGATTGCAGAGGGTGTGCGGCAGCGTCTCGAGGCATTGCGGGGCGAGCTTGCCGGCGCGCGCTGGGTTGCGCCCGAGGATTACCATATCACTTTGCGCTTTTTTGGCGACGTCGATGGCCCGACGGCCGATGCACTCACGGCCCGGCTTGCGGCGCTCCGGGCCCGCCCGGTACCGATGCAACTCTCTGGCCTCGGCGTCTTCGGCGGCAGGCGCCCACGCGCCCTCTGGGCGGGCGTGGTGGCGGGCCCAGAGCTCGCAGCGCTCCAGCGGGCTTGCGAGCAGGCGGGGCGCGCGGCCGGTCTCGAGCCCCAGTCGCGCAAATACACGCCTCATGTCACGCTCGCGCGCTTTCGCAACATCCGCCCCGGCAAGGTCGCCGCCTTTATTTCAGCCCGTGGTGAGTTTCGCTCTGAGCCATGGATCGCCGAGCGCTTTGTGCTCTATTCCGCCCGCCCCCACAGCGGCGGCGGACCCTATGTCATCGAAGCCGCGTTCCCACTCGAAACCTCGGGGGGCGGGGGCGACAAGGGCGAATAGGCCAGGTCCCCGTGTGTGCTCGCGGTGCAGCACCTCAGGCCGCCTGAATGCGCGTCCAGGCGTCCTGGATCAGCTTGTTGCGCGCCTCGCCCAGATAGACCGCCTCCTCGAGCCGGGCGATCACCTCGGCCGGTGGAAAGATCGCCGGATTTTCGAGATACTCCTTGCCCATGAGCTTTTTCGCTGCGCCATTGGGCGTTGCGTACTGGATGTAGTCGGCGTTCTGCGCCGCGATCTTGGGCTCGTTCATGAAGTTGATAAAGGCGTGGGCGTTCTCGGGATGCGGCGCACCCTTGGCGATGCAGAGGCAATCGGTCCAGAGCAGACCCCCCTCCTTGGGCACGGCATAGGCAATGTCCTTGTCCTCCTCCATCACCTGCAAGATATCGCCGTTCCATTCCTGGGTGAGGTCCACCTCACCTGAGGCGAGGAGGTCCTGGCCGTTGTCGGCGGCGAACTGCTTGATGTTCTTCTTCTGCCTGATGATGAGCTCCTCGGCGGCCTTGATCTCGTTGGCGTCCTTGGAGTTGAAGGAATAGCCGAGATACTTGAGCGCGATGCCGATCACCGTGCCGGCATCGGCAAGGAGCGCAATGCGGCCGGCATATGCGTCGGACTCATAGAGCACCTTCCAGCTGTCGATGGGCCCCTTCACCTTTGACTTGCGATAGCCGATGCCGATGGTGCCCCACATGTAGGGCACGGAGTACTTGCGGCCCGGATCATAGCTCGCGTCCTGGAAGCGCTTTTCCAGATGGACGAGGTTTGGGATCTTGTCGTGGTCGAGCGGCTCCAGCATGCCCGCCGTGATCATGCGCTCGACATAGTCGTTGGTCGGCACAATGACGTCATAGCCGGGATTGCCTTCTTTCAATTTGGCAAAGAGCTCGTCGTTGTCGGCAAAGAGGTCCATCTTGACCTCGATCCCGGTGGCCTTCTTGAAATCAGCCAACGTCGTCTCGCCGATGTAGGTGTCCCAGTTGTAGAAGTTGAGCTTCTTCTCCTCCGCCGCCCACGACTTGTAGGGCAACAGCTTGAGCCCCATGGCAAAGGCGCTCGCGCCCAAAAGAAAGCCGCGGCGTGTCGGACGGGCGAACGGGATCGCTGATTTCATGGCCAATTGCTCCTCCCTCAATGTCGACCTGATTGCTGATGTGCGCAAGTCCACCTGATTTGCCCAGGCATCAACACCATGGCCGATTGTGATCACGAAACCCACTTGCGCTCAAGGGCAAATCTCAACGATACTCCCGATGCTTTTTCAAGGCCCTTCAAGGCGCTTTCGCGAGCCGTGGCAGGGGGCCAGAACGAGGTGAAATGTGACGGAAAACCAGCCCCCAGGGCCGGCCGATGGAGACGAGCCCATCGCCCCGCCCGCCGACGAGAGCGTGCTTTCTGACTGGCTCCGCTCGCACCGCATCGAGGAGGTGGAGTGCATCGTCGGCGACCTTGCCGGCATTGCCCGCGGCAAGGTGATGCCGGCGGCCAAGTTCGCTGAGCTCAAGGCCACGCATCTGCCCGTCTCGATTTTCTGGCAGACGATCACAGGGGGCTATGCGCGCTTTGGCGGCGATCAGTTCTATGCCGAGGGCGACATGCGCCTCGTGCCCGACCTCGAGACGACGCGCCTCGTGCCCTGGGCGTCGAGCCCGACGGCCCAGGTGATCCACGATGTTGTCTGGCAGGACGGCAGCTCGGTGGCTTATGCGCCGCGCCAGGTCCTCAAGCGGGTGCTCGGCTTTTACGAGCGTGAGGGCTGGCGACCGCTGATTGCGCCCGAGCTCGAGTTCTATCTCACCAAGCCAAATCCCGACCCCGACTACCCGCTCGAGCCGCCCATCGGCCGCTCGGGCCGCCAGGGGCTCGGGCGCCAGGCCTACTCCATCAGTGCGGTCGACGAGTACGACAAGATCGTCGACGACATCTACGACTTCGCCGAAGCGCAAGGGCTCGAGATCGACACCATCATTCAGGAGGCGGGCGCCGGCCAGCTCGAGATCAACTTGCGCCATGGCGAGCCGGTGGCGCTTGCCGACCAGGCGTTTCTCTTCAAGCGGACCATCCGCGAGGCGGCCTATCGCCACGGCTGCTATGCCACATTCATGGCCAAGCCCATGGAGAACGAGCCCGGCAGTGCCATGCACCTCCACCAGAGCGTGAGCGATATCGCCACGGGGCGCAACATCTTCAGCGACGAGGACGGCGGGCCGTCACAGGCCTTTTATGGCTATCTCGCGGGCCAGCAGAAATATCTGGCCGCCGGCGCCATACTGCTTGCGCCCTATGTCAACTCGTTCCGCCGCCTCATTCCCGACGCAGCCGCGCCCATCAACCTCGAGTGGGGCGAGGACAATCGCTCGGCCGGGCTCCGGGTGCCCATTGCGCCGCCCGAGGCACGGCGCGTCGAGAGCCGCATCGCGGGCGCCGACGCCAACGCTTATCTCGTTGCCGCCGTCAGCCTGGCGGCCGGCTACCTGGGCATGAAAGAAGGGCTCACGCCGCGCCCTGCCATTGCCGGCAACGCCTATCGCAACGAATATGATCTGCCGCGCGGCCTGCAGGAGGCGCTCGGCCTTTTTGCCGAGTGCGCCAAGCTGCGGGAGCTTCTGGGCACCGAGTTCTCCGAGCTCTATCTTGCGGTCAAGCGCGAGGAGTTCGAGGAGTTCATGGGGGTGATCAGCCCCTGGGAGCGTGAGCACCTGCTGCTCAATGTCTGACGGGCGCAAGTGTCTGACGGGCTTACAAGCGCAGGTGCATGGTGGGCCTAAGTCGAGGGCGCCAATGAAAGCCGCAAAAGAAGCCGCGATGCCATCCGATTCCAATCCGTCTGCAAGTGATACCAGGGAGCTGCAGAGGCGGGATGCGCGCCACCACCTCCACCCCTTCACTGATGCCGCCGCCCTTGCCGCCAAG
>WGBL01000321.1 GCA_015494375.1 Hyphomicrobiales bacterium
ACGGGCGCCTTCGAGGCCGCGCTCTGGTCGCTGCTCGGCCCGCGCGGGGTCGATGTGCTCGCCTGGGAGAGCTTCGGCCACGGCTGGGCGCGCGACATTCGCGACGAGCTGAAGATCGCCGACCTGAGGGTGCTCGAGGCGCCCTACGGCGCATTGCCCGATCTCGGGCAAGTGGATTTCGCGCGCGATGTCGTCTTTACCTGGAACGGGACGACCTCGGGCGTGCGGGTGCCGTCGGGGGACTGGATCGCGCCTGATCGCACAGGGCTTGTCATTTGCGATGCCACCTCGGCCGTCTTCGCCCAGGCCATCGACTGGTCCAGAATCGATGCCGCGACATTCTCCTGGCAAAAGGTGCTCGGCGGCGAGGCCCAGCATGGCATGCTCATTCTCGGCCCGCGCGCCGTCGAGCGGCTCGAGAGCCACCGCCCCCCCTGGCCCTTCCCGAAGCTCTTCCGGCTCACCAAGGGCGGAAAGCTCAACGAGGCGCTCTTTGACGGCGCCACCATCAACACGCCCTCGCTGCTCGTGGTCGAGGATTATCTCGACGCCCTCGCCTGGGCGCGCGAGGTGGGCGGACTCGAGGCGCTCATCGCCCGGGCCGACGCCAATGCCCGCATCGTTGCAGAATGGGTGGCGCGCACGGCGTGGGTGGATTTCCTCGCCCGCCGCCCCGAGACGCGCTCGAACACCTCGGTCTGTCTCTCCATTGTTGATCCTCGCATTGCCGCCCGCCCCGAGGCCGAGCAGGCGGCCTTCGCCAAGGCCATCGTGCGGCTGCTCGAGGACGAAGGCGTGGCCTATGACATCGGCGCCTATCGCGAGGCGCCGCCGGGTTTGCGCATCTGGTGTGGGGCAACGGTCGAGCGCGCCAACCTCGAGGCGCTGCTGCCCTGGCTCGACTGGGCCTTTGCCAAGACGCTCGCCGCAATGGAGGGGGTGGCAGGCTGAGCAATTCCGGCCGCAATTTGCGAGGCACGAGCTCTCAGGGCTAGGGCCGGCCTCAAATGGCGTCTTCGCCGACTTGCCCCTCATGGTCCTGAAACGGTTGGTCGAGACCAAGCAGCAGAGAAAACCAAGCAGAGCATACCACAAAAAAGAAGAAAAAGAGGATAAGAGAGAACGCGATCATGGCTCCCAGAGTCCTTATCTCAGACAATCTTTCACCGCGCGCGCGGGAAATCTTCGCCGAACGCGGCGTCGAGGTCGATTTCGAGCCCGAGCTCGGCAAGGACAAGGCACTCTTGCGCAAGGTGATCGGGCGCTACGACGGCCTGGCGGTCCGCTCCGCGACCAAGGTGAGCGACAAGGTGATCGCGGCGGGCGAACGGCTCAAGGTCATCGGCCGCGCTGGTATCGGCGTCGACAACATCGATGTGCGGGCGGCCACCAAGCGCGGCATCATCGTGATGAACACGCCCTATGGCAACTCGATCACCACCGCCGAGCATGCCATTGCGCTGATGATGGCGCTTGCCCGGCAGATACCGGCCGCCAATGCCTCGACCCATGCCGGCAAGTGGGAGAAGTCGCGCTTCATGGGAGTCGAGCTGTTCGGCAAGACCCTCGGGATCATCGGTTGCGGCAATATCGGCGCCAATGTCGCCGAGCGCGCCCAGGGCCTCAAGATGAAGGTGATCGCCTATGATCCGTTCCTGTCGGGCGAGCGGGCGCTCGAGATCGGTGTCGAGCGGGTGGACCTCGATACGCTGCTGGCGCGCGCCGATTTTATTTCTCTCCATGCGCCGCTCACCGATCAGACCCGCAACATCCTTGACGCCAGGGCGCTCGAGAAAACCAAGCCCGGTGTGCGTATCATCAATTGCGCCCGCGGCGGCCTCATCTCCGAAGAGGCGCTCAAGGCAGGGCTCGAGGCCGGCCATATCGCGGGCGCGGCGCTCGATGTCTTTGCCGTGGAGCCGGCAACCGAGAACCCGCTCTTTGGCATGGAGAACGTCATCTGCACGCCGCACCTGGGCGCCGCCACCACCGAGGCGCAGGAGAACGTCGCCATCCAGATCGCCGAGCAGATGTCGGACTATCTGCTCAATGGCGCCGTCACCAACGCCCTCAACAGCCCCTCGATCTCGGCCGAGGAGGCGCCACGCCTCAAGCCCTTCATCGAGCTCGCCGAGCAGCTGGGTTCGTTTGCCGGCCAGCTCACGCGCACGGGCCTTAAGGGTGCCAAGATCGAATACTGCGGCGAGGTCGCGGACATGAACACCCGGGCGCTCACCTCGGCCGCCCTGGCCGGCCTGCTCCGGCCGCTCCTCTCGGAGGTCAACATGGTCTCGGCCCCTGCCGTTGCCGCCGAGCGCGGCATTGCCATCGACGACGTCCGCCAGACCCAGCGCGGCGTCTTCGACAGCTACATCCGCCTCACGGTGCGAACGGAAACCCAGGAGCGCTCGGTTGCAGGCACCGTCTTCTCTGACGGCAAGCCGCGCATCATCCAGATCAAGGGCATCAACCTCGAGGCCGAGCTGGGGCCCCACATGCTCTATATCACGAACGAGGACAAACCCGGCTTTATCGGCGCGCTGGGCACGCTGCTTGGCGAGAGCGGCGTCAATATCGCGACCTTCCATCTCGGGCGCGACCGCCGCGGCGGCGATGCCATCGCCCTCATTGAGGTGGACGAACCGCTCGAGGAGTCGTTGCTCAAAGAAATCGAGGCGCTCCCTCAAGTCCGACAGGCGGCCGCACTCAGTTTCGCGTGAAGGCCTCGCCTGGCCAGGGCCGCAACGGAGGCGGCGTGAACGCGCCGGGGCGCGTATCCCCATGCACCTATCCGCGTGCGCGCATCCCGATAGGCGTAACGAGCAGCTTCGTGCTTCTGTCCGCGTGGGAGCATCCCGACAAACAAGCGGCCACTTGGTTGAGCGGAA
Organism: Hyphomicrobiales bacterium; assembly: GCA_015494375.1. Taxonomy (GTDB): domain Bacteria; phylum Pseudomonadota; class Alphaproteobacteria; order Rhizobiales; family S144-23; genus S144-23. The sequence continues at coordinate 2,889 of WGBL01000321.1, forward strand.
ACGGAACGTGGGAGCAAAGTAAGAGGGGCTGGCCAAGCTATGGCCATCTTCGCAGCTCAATTGCTCAGTTGCTCAATTGCCTATGCTTGCTGGCGCTTGCTCGCGGGCTCACACCATGTGCGGGAGGTTCGAAAAATGCATCTTCGCAATCTGGCTGCTGTTCCCATTGCCGCGTTTGCGGTTCTGGCTTTCGCCCATGGGGCCGCAGCCGAGGAGATCAAACTGAAAAGCCGAGTGGAGGCCGTCACAGTCTTCCCGCGTGGTGCGACGGTCACGCGCCAGGCCCCGCTCAAGCTTCCAGGCGGCCAGCATGCGCTTATCATCGAGGATTTGCCGGCAGGCGTCGTGACGGACTCGGTGCGGATTTCGGGGCGCGTCTCGGGAAATCTTCTGATTGGCGCCGTCGATGTGCGCCGTCAATTTGTAGCGACGCCCGAAAGCGAGGAGCGCAAGACACGGCGCAAGGAGATCGAAGACGAGATCAAACGCTTGCGCTTCTCGCGCAATGAGCAGTCGGACATCATCCTTGCTGCCGAGGCGCAAAAGGCGCTCATCCAGAACCTCGCCAATCTGCCAAACCGGCCGGCATCGGCCGCGCAAGGAAGCGCTCTGAGATCGCCCGAGGAATGGGACAAGCTGTTCGTGCTGATCGGGGAGAATATCTCGAAGGCGCAATTCGAGATCCGCAAGGCGGAGCAAAGGATCAAGGAGCTCGATGAGAAGATCACGGCCCTTGAGAAGGAGCTCGCCGACGAGCCCGCCAGGCGCGAGCGACGCACCAAGGTGCGGGTGGCGGTCAAGGCCGATGGCGCCGTCGAGGGCACACTCAGGATTCGCTATCAGGTGAGCCGCGCGAGCTGGCGGCCGCAATACGAGGCGCGCCTCATGACAGCTCAGGGAACGGCTAATGGTGCGGGCGCGCCGCGCCTTGCACTCATTCGTCGCGCCATCGTCAGCCAGGCGACGGGCGAGGACTGGCGCGAGGTGGCGCTGACGCTCTCGACAACCGAGCCCGAGCGCGGCACGAAGGCGCCCGATTTGCCCTCGCTCGTTATCGATTTTCAGCGCGAGCCGAAGCCTGTGCCGCTCGCCAATCGTATACCGGTTGCACCTTCCGCTCCCGCCGTCGAGACCCGCAGGCCTGAAGACGATCTCGGAGGGTTTGCGATGTCGGAGCGGCGCGCTTTTCGCCGGGCTCGCATGAAGGCCGCGGCCTTGAAGCGTGCCGCACGCAACATCGGCGCAGGCATCACCCGTGCGCCCTTCCAGGCCCTCTATGCCATTCCGGGCCGGGTTTCGATCAAGACCGAGGGCGGGGATAAGAAGGTGGAAATCGACCGCAATGAACTTGCCGCAACGCTTGATGTCCGCATGGTGCCGCGGCTGAGCGAAAAAGCCTTCCTCTATGCAAGCTTTGCGCTTGGCAAGAACTTGCGGCTTCTGCCCGGTCCGGTGGCGCTCTTCCGCGATGGGGTTTTCGTCGGCAAGGGCAGCCTGCCCACGCTCGCCGGGGGCGAGCGCCACGAGCTTGGCTTTGGCATTGACGATGCGGTGCGCGTCAAGTTTGCCGAGCTCAAGCGCCAGAGGAGCGAGACCGGAACATTCTCGAAATCGAAAACCGAGCTCCGGCGTTTCAAGGTGACGGTGCAAAACCACCACAAGCGGAAAACCCGCGCCCGGATCATCGACCACGTCCCCGTCTCGCGCAACACCGAGATTGTCGTCGAGGCGCGCGGCGCGGCCGCGCGGCCCAATGTCAAGGACCTCGATGATCGCCCGGGCGTCATCGCCTGGGATATCGAATTGGCGCCGGGTGCCGAGAAGGTGCTCGAATACGGCTACGAGGTCTCGTGGCCGGTGGACAAGAAAATCCGCTACCTGCGCAAGCGATAGTCACTCGGCGAGGTTGCGCCGATCGTCCGGCCCGCCGCCTGCTTGGGGGCGTGGCTCCGAACCCGCGGCCTGCCGCTGGGCGCGGTTCTCAGCCCTGACCGAAGCGTTCGGACTAGGTCGTGGGCGAAGCGGCACGAACGGCATAAATAGGGCCCGTTTGGTGAGAATGGAATCAATTCTTTTTCTTGATCGGCGCGCGCGATCCGGCGCTTCTTTTCGTTATGTATCGACCTTCCCCATTTGGCCAAGATGCTGATACGATTTGGACAGTCATGTAACGGGCCTCTCAGATGCCCATATGATGGAAGGTGCGGGCGAAAATGACGGCGAAGCGCGACGACGGCCGAGCGAGCGAAAGTTCGGTGGTTACCAGGACTGCGAGCAATGGCACTGGCTCTGCCCCTCTCCGCTGGACTATGCTCGCTCCGTTGGCGATCCGGTGATCACCCGCGTTTCAATCCTCACGTTCAATGAGCAGCCCAATCATTGAGACAAGTGCACGAACAAAGTCGAGTCAAGTGATGCCGAACCGCCCGCCCAATGAATGCGCCAACATGGACGAGGTACGTGCCGAGATCGACCGCCTCGATGCCGCGCTCGTCGACCTCATTGCCGAGCGCTTCGGCTATGTCGAGCGGGCCTGGGAGCTCAAGCTCGCCGCTGCCGCCCCCGCGAACGTTCCCTGGCGCAATCAACAGGTGATTGACAAGGTGCGCGCCCGGGCCGAGGCCAGGGGCCTGCCGCCTGATCTGGTGGAAGCGCTCTGGCGCCAGATGATCGGTTGGTTCATCCAGTACGAGGAGGAAAAGATGGCGCAACGAGAAAGTGCAAGAGACGATGGCGCCTAACACCCTGCCCGCCTCGCGCGCATGACTTCCACGGCAAAGCCCTTGCCTCAAGAGCCGCCCTCAAAGCGCCTTCAACTTGCGGCCACGCAGCAGCCGCCAAAAGGCACGATACGATGGCACGCCATCGTGCGCTGGCACACGACAAACGATCGCGCATCGACTCGCTCGGAAAGGGGAGTTTGGTGTGCCCAAGTGTTGTGCCATCTCCACCGAAAAGCAATAGGGCCGACCGACTGGGTTAATCCCTCGCCGGCCGGCCGACTGCTCTGTCTGGTGCGGGGGTCTTGTTAGCAGAGAAAAGCGGCAACTCTCTCTCCGCCCTACTCAGCCCACGAGCTGCCCCCCATCTGTTCCTATTTCAGGGGCTCGGGTGCACCACCGAAGTGGTAAACGATGCCCGCCGTCACCTCGTACTGGTGCATCTCGATCTCCACGGAGTTGTTTGAGGGTCCGAACCCCGACAATCCAAGTTCGGTACCCGTTACCGAGTTACTCGGCACATACATGGCGGCGAGCTCGAGATCGAGATTGTCTGTGACCTTAATCTTGGCACCGGCCGTGAAGTGATGCTGGACGACGGCAGGGGCGATGATGTTGAACATCACATCGCGTGGATCAATGGGGTTGGTATTGTACGCATAGCCGGCGCGCACCGTCACCGACGGCGACAGCTCGGCCTCGATACCGATCTTGAAGATATCGACATCATCCCAACCGAACCCGGCCCCCTCGTCTGCACCCAGGCAACCAGGGCCAAAGGCGCCGCTGGGCGTTACGGTGCAGTTAAAGATGTTGGTCGAAGGATTGGCGACCGATTTGATGGTGCTGTACCAGATATGCTTGTAATCGGCCATGACCGTGACGTTGGGCATGACGTCCATCGCCACGCCCACCTGGACATGGGCGGGGATGTCGAAGTCGCCCTGCTGGGCAAAGAGGCCGCGATATTTCTTGAAGCGGCTCATGTACATGCGGCTGGTTGCCGAGGCACCGATGCGGATCGAAGGCGAAAGGTCGACCAGGATACCGGCCCGGATGCCATAGCCCCAGGAGGTGTCCACACCCTGGTTGCTGACCCGGTTCGGCTGGGTAGACCTGCCGCGAAAAAGCTGCAACCCGTCGATCTCGATCGCCTGGCGCGCCAGGAGGGGCGCCACGCCAATGGACACATTCCCTATCTTCTTGGCAGCTGAGAACGAAAGGATGGCCTGCTCCAGATTGACGCCCATGGCACCAAAGCAAAAGGCACCGACGCCGGGTACACCAAAGCCGGTGTGCAAGAACTGACAAAACTGTGACCCCTGCATCTCAGGCCAGGTGGTGTTCATCCCGCCGTTGCCGTAAAGCGTAATGCCGATGGTATCGAACAACGGCTGGTCGACCCGTTTGGTCCAGGCCATGTTGGGCACGTAGAAATAGTTCCACTCGCTGTCGAATGTGCCAGGCGGCAGGAGATTAAGGGGAAACGTGCCGAAAATACCCAAATTCACCGGCGGCCCGTCCGTGGCCGTGAAACTGCGGCGCGGGCTGAAGACCGAGAGCGACATGGAGAACTGATCGTCCACCATGGTGATGCCGGCGGGGTTGATCGCCTGAATGGTGGAGTCGCCTGGATCGGCTGCTCCTGCGCCACCCAGGGCCTTGTGCCGGGCGCCGTAGCCGTGGGCGAAATATCCCTCGGTCGCCTGTGCCTCGATCGCACCAAAGCCAATGATAGCTGCGAGCGAAAGGGCGAACCCTGAAAGTTTCATGCCGCGATAAGTCATCAGTCCCCCCGATGCCAGCATCCGAAGCGAAGCCCGGCTTTCGAGACCATGCTGATCGCCAGCTGCGTGCTGCCTGCTGATTGCCAACTGATTGCCGAATCGTCAGCAACCCTTCCGGCCCCGCGGCCCCAACCTTTCTGGTCAACGAGCTGAAAGCGCAAGCCTTTTCGGATCTACCCCCAAATCTGCCAAAATCCAATGCCGTCACACCCAAATGGCGGCTCACTGATCCGCTTGATGCCGACCGTATCCCTTCCACCTTCTCGCTTTCCACTATTGCGTGGATCGCCCTCGTGGATCGCCGCGCGACATCGAGCCAGTGAGGAACGCCATAGCCCGGAGTTAGAATCCGGATAGCTCCGGAGATCAACTTATCAGATGATGCTGATATTTGTGTCACATTAATGCAACGGGAAGGGAGGAATCGTTCGGTGATGGCCCTGGCGTCATCAACCTGGTCGTGGGGGGCGGCATTGCCCGCTCTCTTTATTGTTTTTTTCTTGGGTTTCTCGGGTCCACCTCCACCCCCCTGCCAGCCGCCAGGTGCCCGACGAGTGGGAGGCGGTTGCGGCCGCGCAACATTGTCGCCCAGAAGAAATGCGGCCAACATGAAATGCGGCCAACATATGGACCATGATGATGGACCTTTCGCCATTCTCGAACCCGTCAAGCAGCCTGGGAACCTTCGTCCAGGCCTCGAATCGCCGGTTTTGGTTGTGGTGGTCACGCCAGGCCTCGCAAAACTGGTTGACCGGTCGATGATAAGGTGATTGGGGTGCGGGAGCCATTGCGCGAGCCATGGTATGCCGGAGCCAATGTCAATGCCGAAGCCAACTCCGACACTGTCCCAAGCCCCCTCGGGGTGGCGCCAGAGGCGGCGCGCATGGCGCCGCTTGTGGCAATGCGCGGCGGGCCTTATCGTTGGCCTCTCGGTTCTTGCGGGCGCCAAGGATCTTGCGGGCGCCATGGAGATGCCAATGTCACGCGCGGCTGGCGAGAATGGCAATGACAAGGGCAACGGCGCCATGAACGGCAACAACGACGCCCTTCCTGATGGCGTGGCGCCGCTCATCTGGGAAGCGCGGGACGCGCGCGCCATAACGCCTGGCGAGCTGCTGGCCGCTCTCGAGGCCGCGCAGTTCATCCTTATCGGCGAGGTGCACGACAATCCGCTCCATCACCGGATCCAGGCCTGGATCGTCCGCGCCCTGGCGCGCAAACGCAAACCCGCCGTTGTCTTTGAGATGATCGGCGTCGATCAGACCGAGGCGCTTGCGCGCTACCTCTCGCGACCCGATGCGCGTGCGGCAGGGCTCGGCCCCGCCCTCGACTGGGAGAAGCGCGGCTGGCCCGCCTGGTCGATCTACCAGCCCATTGCCGAGGCGGCGTTGGCCTCCGGCCTTGCCATCAGGGCGGGCGATGCGCCCCGGGAGCAAATCCGCGCCGTGGGCCGTGAGGGCCTTGGCACCCTCGATGAGGCGCAGCGCGAGCGCCTCGGCCTGGGGGCGCCGCTCAATGAGGCGCTTTCACGCGCCCTCGAGCAGGAGCTCATCGAAGGCCATTGCAACCTCCTGCCGGCGGCCGCCATCAAGCCCATGATGGGCGTTCAGCGTTTCCGCGACGCAAGCCTCGCCGACAGCCTGATCAGCGCCGCACGCGAGGCCGGCGGGGGCGCGGCCATCCTGATTACCGGCAACGGCCATGCCCGCAGCGACTTCGGTGTCGCCTGGTATTTGCGCCGTCGCGCGCCGGGGGCGCGCATTGTCACGGTCTTGGCCATCGAGGCCGATGAGGTGGCCGACAATGGCGCCGCCGCCGTGCCGCGCCCCGAGAGCGGCGACTTCGTTCGCTTGGCTGCCAAGGCGCCCAAGGGGCCGGACGGCAGGCCCGCGGCCGATTACCTCTGGTTTACCAAGCCCTGGCCGCGCGAGGACCCTTGCGAGCAATTGCGCAAGCGCTTCGGCAAGGGCATGGGCGGCGGATCGGAGGCCGGAAGCCGGAAGTCAGACCCCAAAAGCCGGGAGTGAGAAGTGGCGCACAGCGGTATGGTCTCCTCCGCCGATCGGGCTTTTCAAACCTGTCCGGAACGCTTGTGCAAGGCTTTCGATAAGCCGCCAGCACTGGCATGATCATTCTGGTCGGAGTTTCCGACCCCGACCAGCAGCGGTTTTCTCAAAGCTTTATTCTGCATTCACTCTTGGCTGCGCTGACGATACCTCTCGGCGCGTAATGTTATAACATTACGAGACGCTTGTAATTAGCGGTCATCCCTTGACCGGCAGCCGATAGATTGACAGCAGGCGGTTGGCCGCAGTGGCGCTTTGTGAGCGGCCGCAACCGGACCGGCTCCTCAAAAAACATATCCCCCACCCGTTTTGATCTCGACTGACAAGTTTGCGCCGGCTGTTATGTTAGAACATTACGCAACGCTGGAAGTAGCGAGAGGTGGAAAGAGAAGGAACGCAATCAGTTAAGGGATCCTGCTGGAACCTCCTCCGCCCCGACACGCGCCCGGCGGCTGGCGAGGCCTTGCTGGCGCCAAGAGGGAAGTAAAGTTTGCTTGCCCAGTTGATTCAACGAACTGAAATGTTATAACATTACGTTCACTCAAGGAAATCGAAGACGAGTGAGTGCAACCGCGCGCGTGAAAATACTGGGAGGACCTCCGCCCCGTCACGCGCCCGGCGGCTAGCAGCTCAGAAGCCGGAAGCCGGAAGCCAGAAACCAGAAACCTGAAACCAGAATGAGGCGCGGCGGTGTCGTCCCCGAAATCCCGCGGCCGCAAGGGGTGCCATCTCGCACCGTCTTGCCTCCGCGGGATTATCGGGGAGGCATAGCCCCGAACGTCAGCACCGTCATCTGTGAGCGCGCCAATCTTGTGTTGGTGTGGCCACTTGCAGCCGGCGGCCACTCATTCCCCAAAATACAGCCTGCACTTGCCTCTTCATTTGTGGCCGGCCCCTCAGAGAATATATATCCTGTGCCCATTTATCCAGGGATCTTCAACACGCGCCCTGCACCCGCCTTTCCACCTAGTTATCAAGCACACTCTGCCGCCCTTCATAGCTTTGCTGACAAGGCCTCGCTTTGTGTAATGTTATACTATTTCGATCCTGGATGGCTTGGCAGCACAGATTTTTGTGTTGACGTGGCCCCTTGTAGCAGACGTGATCGAAAATCTGCCCTGTGCTCTTTAATGC
>WGBL01000322.1 GCA_015494375.1 Hyphomicrobiales bacterium
CAGCGTCATGGTCGCGGGCATCGGCGGGGTCGATGGTAATGAGCGGAAGGGTGCGGAGATCGCGCCGACCTGCCGCATCGAGCGGCGGCAAATGCGCAAGCTCCGCAAGCGCCTCGTCGGGGAAGCTGTCGGGGATGCCGTGGGCATGGAGCGCAATCAGGCTTTGCTGGCGCTCGTCGTCGGGGTTGCCGAGAACCTCGATGACACGCGCTTCCGCCTCACCCCGATAGCGCCCGCGCTTGAGCGAGAAGCGGACGAGGTCGCCGTCGCGGGCCGCCCCCTCATGGCCGGGTGCCACCGGCCATTCGCGGAGCTGGCGCCGATCGACGGGATCGATGACGCCGCCACCGCGCCCTTGGGCCTCAAAACGGCGGAAGATGCCCAGGAGCGCGCGCTGCTCGCGCGCCAACCGCTTGATGGGCCGGGCCTCGTAGGGGTAGACGGTGAGCTCCGATTCCCAATGGGAGTCTTCGCCGCCCTTGCCGCGCTCGCCACCATCGCCGCCCTCGTCGCCCTCGCCAGCATCACCCCAATCGGGCCGCGGCCGGATGCGCGCGAGCACCCGGTCGCCGATGCCGATGGCACCGGGAAGGGTGCCGGCTGCAGATCGGAGCCTGTGCACGCCGCGGGCGCTGCGGCGCGCCGAGGCCGCGGGCGCCTCGAGCATGAGGATGCGGGGCGGAGCGCCGTCGCGCGCCTCATCCCACTTCTCAGGCACGGCGACAAGCTCGCCATCGCTGTCCTGCTCGACCACTTGCAAAATAGCGACGGGCGGCAGCGCCTCGCTCGAGGCAATCCGTTTGCGCCGTCCCGAGATCAACCCCTCGTCCGCCATCTCGGCCAGAAGCGCCTTGAGCTCCTGACGCTGGGGGCCGCGGATGCCGAAGGCGCGAGCGATCTCGCGCTTGCCGACCTTGCGCGGCGCCTCGCGGACATAGGCGAGGATCTCTTGCTTGCTGGGCAGCGTGCTCATGGTGCTGTGGCTGCCGGCGTCGCCTGCGCGGGCTCCTTTGCTCCGGCCGCCCCGAGCCTTGTTGCGCGTGCGGGGCCCGGCCGGCTTGTTCCTGGCTGGTTTTCGCCCACGGGCCAAGACTTGCCCCCTAACCGGTCGCCGGCGGATCTGGTGTCTCGTCCGCTCGGGCCCCTTCCACTCGGGCCTCATCTGCTCGGGCCTCATCCGCTCCGGCGCCGTCCGCTCGGGCCCCATCCGCTCGGGGGGCGGCCTTGCTCTTCGCGCGGCCCTTGCCGCCAGCGCCCGCCTTTTCTGATTTGGCGGCCTTTTGAGACGTGCGTTTGGTTGTACGCCCGGGATTGGCACCGGAGGCTCCATCGCTGCGTTTGGCGGCGGTGCCAGCGCCCTTGGCGGACCGCGCGGGCCTGGCCTTGCCGGCCTTGCCCCCTGCGAGCTTTTCCTTGCGGGCGGCGATGAGGGCCACCGCCTCCTCGAGCGTGATCGCCTCGGGGTCCATGTCCTTGGGGATCGTGGCATTGACGCGGCCGTGCTTGACATAGGGGCCATAGCGGCCGTCGTAGACGGCGATCATGCCGCCCTCCTCGGGGTGCTCGCCAAGCTCGCGCAAGGGGCTTGCGCCGCGCCTGCGCCCTTTGCCCGCCGCCTTCTCCGCCAAAAGGGCAACGGCGCGGTTGAGCCCGACGGTGAACACCTCCTCGGGGCCCTCGAGGTTGGCATAGGTGCCATCGTGCTCGACGAAGGGGCCGTAGCGGCCAAAGCCAGCAACGATGGGCTTGCCGGTCTCGGGATGGGCGCCCACGGTGCGCGGGAGCGACAGATAACGGAGCGCCTTCTCGAGATCGATGGTGGCCGGGTCGACGCCCTTGGGCAGCGAGGCGCGTTTGGGCTTCTCGCCATCCCCACCGGCGCCAAGCTGCAGATAGGGCCCGAAGCGGCCGACCTTGAGCCAGACCTCGAGCCCGCTTTCGGGATCGATGCCAAGCACGCGGTCCTCGGACTTGGCCGCAGCCCCCTCGGCCTCGCCCGTCTCCGAGAACTGGCGGGTAAAGCGGCATTCGGGATAGTTCGAGCAGCCGATAAAGGCGCCGTAGCGTCCGACTTTGAGGCTCAGCCGGCCGTCCTCGCAGGAGGGGCATTGGCGCGGGTCGCTGCCGTCCTCACGCGGCGGAAACACATGGGGGCCCAGGATCTCATTGAGGGCATCGAGCACCTCCGAGACCCGCAGATCCTTGATCTCGTCCACGGTGGCGGTGAACTCGCGCCAGAACTCGCGCAAGACATCCTTCCAGGCGAGCTTGCCCGCCGAGATGAGGTCGAGCTTCTCCTCGAGGCTCGCGGTGAAGTCGTACTCCACATAGCGACGGAAAAAGCTCTTGAGAAAGGCGGTGACCAGCCGCCCCTTGTCCTCGGGCACGAGCCGGCGCTTGTTGTCGGTGACATAGCCGCGTTCGCGCAAGACGGCGATCGTCGAGGCATAGGTGGAGGGCCGGCCGATCCCGAGCTCCTCCATCTTCTTGACGAGCGTTGCCTCGCTGTAACGCGGCGGCGGCTCGGTGAAATGCTGTTTGGCGGCGATCTTCTCGCTGGTGAGTTGGGCGCCCTTCTCAAGCGGCGGCAGGCGGCGGGCCTCCTCGCCCTTGTCGTCGTCGCGGCCCTCCTCGTAGAGCTTTAGGAAACCGTCGAACTTGATGACGCTGCCCACCGCGCGAAAGCCATAGCGCCGGCCGTCGCCGCCCGTCGCACTGAGGTCGACGGTGGTGCGCTCGAGCTCGGCGCTCGCCATCTGGCTCGCCACCGCCCTCTGCCAGACGAGCCCATAGAGCCGCGCCGCATCCTTGTCGAGATGGCGCGCGACCTCTTCCGGCCGGCGGGCGAACGACGTCGGGCGGATGGCCTCATGAGCCTCCTGCGCGTTCTTGGCCTTGGTCTTATACTGGCGCGGCTTGTCGGGCACATAGCGCCTGCCGAACGCCTCGCCGATCACCTCCCGGCATGCGGCAATCGCCTCGGGGACAATCTCGACGCCGTCGGTTCGCATGTACGTAATGAGCCCCACCGTCTCGCCGTCGAGGTCAACGCCTTCATAGAGCCTTTGCGCAATGCTCATGGTGCGGCTCGCCGAAAAGCCAAGCTTGCGTGCCGCTTCCTGCTGCAATGTCGAGGTGGTGAAGGGCGGAGCAGGATGGCGCTTGACCGCCTTGCTCGCGAGCGTGTCGATCTGGAACCGCGCGCCCGCGAGCGCCGCCCGGATCGCCTCGGCCGCCTCGGCATCGGCAATATCGAACTTGCCAAGCCTCTTGCCATCGATTGAATGGAGACGGCTCGCCACCTCCTCGCCCGCGGCCGTCTTGAGCAGGGCCTCGATGGTCCAGTACTCGCGCGGCTTAAACGCCTCGATCTCTTCCTCGCGGTCGCAGATGAGCCTGAGCGCCACCGACTGCACCCGCCCCGCCGAGCGCGAACCCGGCAGCTTGCGCCAGAGCACCGGCGAGAGCGTAAAGCCCACGAGATAGTCGAGCGCCCGCCGCGCGAGATAGGCCGAGACCAGGGGCTCATCGATCTGGCGCGGATTGGCGATGGCCTCGAGCACCGCCTGCTTGGTGACGGCATTGAAGGCCACCCGCTCGACCGCGACCCCCTCGAGCGCCCGCTTTTTCTCAAGCACCTCGAGGATATGCCAGGAAATCGCCTCGCCCTCACGATCGGGGTCGGTGGCGAGGATGAGCTTGTCGGCGCCTTTGACCGCGCGTGCGATCTCATTGAGGAGCTTCGATGATTTGGCGTCGGCCTCCCAATGCATGGCGAAATCGTTCTCAGGCTCCACAGAGCCGTCCTTCGAGGGCAGATCGCGGACATGCCCATAAGACGCCATGACCCGATAGTCGGGCCCCAGGTACTTGTTGATGGCCTTGGCCTTGGCGGCCGATTCGACAATGACGACGTTCATGGCGTCACAGATGGATCCCTGATGGGCTGCCCCGATGGAGGTGCGGTTCGCGCCCGCCCATAGCGCCTTTGGCGCCATCGATCAAACCCCGCTTCTTGCGGCAATTGATCATACCGCGAGCGCATGGGGCGTTTTGCCTTTTGTCGCAATGGGTTGTGTCGCAACGGGTTATGTCGCAAGGGGCTGGCCCGTCTCTGGCCAACGCTCAGGATGGCGCACGACCATGGCGCAACGCCCCTCCACTGTCAAACGGGCCTGCATGCCTTGACGCATTCGCGGAATAAGGGCATTAGAACAGAAAAACAATTATTGGTTGAGATCGGGCTTGAGTCTCGAGTTCTGGCAATCGAACGTTTTGACGCTCTTGAGATTTGGAAAGGCTGTGGGGCATGAACAAGAAAAGCGGCATGGCACCTGGAAACCAAACACACAATCCCGATTGTCGCCCCAGCTCGCAGCCCACCTCGCGGTCCACTACGCAACCCACCTCGCAAGCCGGCCAGCCTGCAGAAAGGCCGCCTGCCGAAGCGCACACGTCTCTTGCCCGCACCCCACCGACGAACGATCTTGTCAGCTACATCGCCGACCACATTCTGGAGATTCAACGGATTGCGCTCAAGTGCGGGCTTGGTCTGACCGCCCGTCATCTTCAGGACGCCTATTTGGCCACCCGCCAGGCCTGGGG
>WGBL01000323.1 GCA_015494375.1 Hyphomicrobiales bacterium
ACAACGTTGTCGCCCCGGAAGAAATGCGGCCAATGTCGCTTCCGGCAAGCACGCCTTCGCCCCGCATTTCTTTCCAGGGGCCCATGAACACCATGCCTCAGAAAGGTTCGGGGTTATGGGGCCCCGACAATCCCGCGGGGTCAGGACGGTGCAAGACGGCAACCGCCGCGGCCGCGGGATTTCGGGGACGACAGCGCAGCGCACCGCGCCCCCTTTCTGGTATCTGGCTTCTGGTTTCTGATCCCAGCTCAGTCCGCAAGGCGTGGTCAGCAATCAATTCAACAGCACGCGCGGCAGCCACAGCGCGATGTCGGGAAATGCAATCACCAGGCCAAGCCCAATGAGCTGTAGGATCACGAAGGGAATAATGCCGAGATAGATGTGCTCGATCTTCACCCCCTTGGGTGCCACCGCCTTCATGTAGAAGAGCGCAAAACCAAAGGGCGGGGTGAGAAACGACGTCTGGAGATTGATCGCCATCAGGATCGCGAACCAGTACACCACCTCGCTGTGGGCGACATGGGCGCCGAAGTCCATCGAGGCGATAATGGGCGAGAAGACCGGCAGGACAATGAGGGTGATCTCGATCCAGTCGAAGAAAAAACCAAGAAAGAAAATGAGCGCCATCAGTAGGCCCAAAAGCCCCCATGGGCCGAGGCCAAAACTCTCGACAAGATTGATCACCAGATCGTCGCCACCCAATGACCGGAAGACATAGGAGAAGATCGTTGCACCAATGAAAATGCCAAAGAGCATGGCGTTGGTCAGCGCACTCGCATGGAGCGCAGACCAGATCACATGGCCGAAGTGCTTGAGCTCATGGAAAAAGCCGCCGCCCACGGGCTCGTCGTCGAGGATCTCGCGCAAGGCCGCGGGCTCTGGCGTGCTGAAATGGTCCTTGTCAAGCCCCAATGTCGGCAGGATGACAAGGTTGACGAACGCCAGCATGATGGCACCAGCCGCACCCACGCCCGCCGCCTCGGTCGGCGTGGCCCAGCCCATGAGGATCGAGCCGAGCACAAGGAAGATGAGGAAAATGGGCGGCAAAAAGCTTCGCGCCACCATGCCCACATAGGCGAGCGCGCCGCTGGGGCCGAAGTCACCATCGGGGATCGGCGCGAGCTGGGGGCGGATCGCACACAGGGTGACGATGTAGGCGATATAAAGCCCTGATAGAATGAGGCCCGGAAAGAAAGCGGCAACAAACATGTTGCCCACCGACTTGGCCAAAAGGTCCGACATGATCACGAGCATGATCGAGGGAGGAATGAGGATGCCGAGGGTGCCCGAGGCGGCGATCGTGCCGGTGGCGAGCGGCTTGTTGTAGTTGCGCGCAATCATGACCGGCAGCGCCAACAGCGTCATCATCACGACCGAAGCCCCGATGATGCCGGTGGTGGCGGCCATGATGGTGCCCATGAGGGTGACCGACAGCGCCAAGCCGCCCGGCACGCGTTTGAGCAGGACCTGCAGGCAATTGAGCAGGTCGCGCGCCACGCCCGATCGCTCGAGCACCGTCCCCATCAGGATGAACATGGGGATCGCCGTAAGGATGAGATTCTCGGCAATGCCACCGAAGACCCGCGACGGGATGGAGCCGAATTGCGGCCAGTCAAATAGAAACGGATCAATGGCGATGGCGAGGAGGGCAAAACCGAACCCCACGCCCCCCAATACAAACGCCACCGGATAGCCGGAAAAAAGCAGAATGCCTAGGGCCACAAACATAAAGAGTGGCAGATATTGCTCGAGCCCCATCGCTAGAGGTCCCCCCCAAGCGCTTCAGCCACCTTTTCCTCGGGCAACCGGCCCAGAAGCCCGGCGACCGCCTTGATGAGCTGCGAGATGCCGGCAAGCAGCAAGAGCACAAACAGAACCGGCAGCGCCGATTTCAGAATCCAGATGTTGCTAAGGCCAATGACCGACTTGGACACCTCGCCCTCGAGATAAGAGGCATGGGCGTAAGAATAGTGGTAGATGATCGCCATGATCGTGAAGGGGAAAAGGAAAAACACACACCCGATGATCTCGAGCACATATTTGGCTTTTGTCGGCAGGCGATCGCGCACAAGGTCGATGCGGACATGGGCCTGGGCGACATAGGCATAGCCGATCACCAACGCAAAGAGGAATGTGTGTAACCAGTACTCCGATTCCTGGATTTGCGTGGAGTTGATGCCAAAGGGTTTGGCGACGCCAAAATGGCGCGTGACGACGTCATAGACGACAACAACAACAAGGATGAGACCGGCCAGAGCGCCAATTTGCGCAACCGCGCGCAATAGCTTGTCGATCCTTTCGCTCAAGCGGAGCAGATACTGCATGCGCCCCCTCCTCCCAGCGCCTCGGCCACGGCGGCGCAACTGGAGAAACCAACGGAAAACACGAGCAAGAACGAGACAAAGAGACCGACCCGGCAGGGCGGCGCGCGGCCTGCCGGGTCGAGACGCGCTTGCCGGGCTACCTCAGATAACCCAACTCACGCCAGACGCTGTATTCGGCGCGGAACTTGTTGAGCGAGTCCCATGCTTCTTTGAAGTTTGCGTCTTTGGCTGCGATCTCGGCGGCCACTTCCTTCCAGGCGCGCTCGAGCTTGGCGAGGTCCTCCTCCGACCAGCGATGGATCTGCACGCCCTTTTCCTTGAGCGTCTTGAGCGCCTTGCTCTGGATCGCCTCACCCTCGGCCAGGCCAAGCGTGAAATTGGCGAGGCACGCAACCTTGAGCACGGCCTTGTGTTGCTCGCTCAAGGCGTCCCACTTCTTCTTGTTCATCAAGAGCTCGAAGAGCGTCGACTGCTGGTGCCAGCCCGGGAAATAATAATGCTTGGCGATCTGATAGAAGCCGAGATTGAGGTCGATCGCCGGCATGGAGAACTCGGTGGCATCGATTGTGCCCCGCTCGAGCGCCGGGTAGATATCGGCACCGGCCAATAGTTGCGTATCCACTCCGAGCTTTTGCATGACCTTGGCACCGAGGCCGAAGAAGCGCATCTTCTTGCCCTTGAGCTCGTCGATCGACTTGATCTCCTGGCGGAACCAGCCCGAGGCCTCGGGCGCGATAACACCGCAAACGAGCGAATGGAGCCCATGCTTGTTGTAGATCTTCTGCATGAGCTTCTCGCCGCCGCCATGGTAGATCCAGGCCGCATACTCGCCGGCGCTGGGCCCGAATGGCACCGCCGAGAACAACGCGAGCGCGGGCTCTTTGCCCTGCCAATAACCGGGCGTCGACCAGCCGGCATCCACTGAGCCCGACTTGATGGCATCAAAGAGCTCGAGCGCCGGCACGAGGGCGCCGGGCTCGAAATACTTGAGCTGCAGCGTGCCGCCCGATAGCGCCTTGATATTGGCCTCGAGCGTCTTGCCGAGTGAGCCGAGCTGCACGAGTTTTGATGGAAATGTGGCGCCCATTTTCCAGCGCACGGTCTCGGCATTGGCACTCGGATTGCCAAGCCCCAACGCGAGCGCCAGAACGAGCGTGGTCACGACCAATGTTCGTTTCATAAGTCTTTCCTCCCAACACATGCCTTGAGGCGCGCTGCAACGCCCTCGCCGGCACACTACCAACGACGAGCACAGCTCTCATCGCTAGCAGGAAAGCGGCTATCTCTGCAACCCAACCTATGGCCAAATGCATTGGGGGCATAAGCTGAAGGAATACTTGCATTATCCGCTCCAAAGCCCTATCCGAGCCGGAGCCGAATGATGGTATTCCGAGAAGCGCCGGAATGCGCGCCGGCCCAGCGCCCCACACCTCACCACACGAAAGAGCATGCGACCGCAACGCCCCGAGACAGCCGCAAGCGCCAGGACGGCCGGAAGCGCCGGGCGGACCGCGAATGGCGGCCAGTCCCCCCATGTCGGGCTCTTTGTCACGTGCCTTGTCGATTTGATGCGACCGAGCGTGGGCTTTGCCGCGGTCAAGTTGCTCGAAGAGGCCGGTTGTCGCGTCTCGGTGCCACGTACGCAGACCTGTTGCGGTCAGCCGGCCTATAATTCCGGCGACTGCGCTGAGGCGGCCCGGATCGCACGCCAGGTCGTTGAGGCCTTTGAGCCTTTTGACTATGTGGTGGCGCCGTCGGGCTCGTGTGCCGGGATGCTCAAGCGCCACTATCCGGCGCTCCTCGCGGGGGGTGCGATTGCGCCCGAGCGGGTTGCCGCCTTTGCCGCCAAGGTCCATGAGCTGACGGCTTTCCTTGTCGATGTGCTGGGTGTGGAGCGCATCAACGCCCGCCACGACGGTCGCGTCACCTATCACGATTCCTGCTCATGCCTTCGCGAGCTCGGGATCAGAGAACAGCCCCGGCGCCTCTTGCGCAGCATCAAGGGCCTTGAGCTTGTCGAGCTCGCGCGGCCCGAGGAGTGTTGCGGGTTTGGCGGCCTCTTCTCGGTCAAGTATGGCGCCATCTCCAATGCCATTGTTGCGCGCAAGGCGGCTGATATCACAGCGACCGGCGCACCGCTTGTGCTGGCGGGCGATCTCGGCTGCCTCCTAAATATCAAGGGCAAACTGCGCCGCGAGGGCCGCGCCGTCAGTGTGCGCCACATCGCCGAGGTGCTCGCCGGCATGACGGACGCGCCTGCGATCGGCGAGGAGTAGGGCTGGGCCAGAGCACCGGTTGGAAAGACCTGGTTGGCAGGCGCCGAAAGACGGGACAGAAAATCGGGCAATGCGACGCGCATTGCGAGCCGCGCGGAAAGGCTGAAAAGACAACCGGTGAGCGGGGACATGCGAGCGACCAGCCAGGCCTTTCTTGAGAATGCCGAGCGTGCCCTTGGCGATGTGCAATTGCAGAGGGCGCTCGAGAATGTGCCTCGCGGCTTTGTCACCAAGCGCGCGGCGGCGCGGGCGCGGCTTCCCGAGTTCGACGCCTTGCGCGACGAGGCGCGGGCGATCAAGGACCATGTGCTTGCGAATCTCGACCTCTATCTCGAGGAATACGAGCGCAAGGTGGTCGAGGCGGGCGGCCATGTCCATTGGGCCGCCAGCAGTGCCGAGGCGCGCGCCATCATTGTCGACATCCTCAATGCCGCCGGAGCCCGGCGCGTGACCAAGGGCAAGTCGATGGTCTCGGAGGAGATGGCGCTCAACGAGGCCCTTGTGCCCCAGGGCTTCGAGGTCACCGAAACCGACCTCGGCGAGTATCTCATCCAGCTCCGTGGCGAGACCCCGAGCCATATCATCGCGCCCGCCGTGCACCTCAACAAGGAGCAGGTGGCGACCGACTTCCGGCGCCATCACAGGGCGTTGCCGGCCGGCCGGCCGCTCCATGAGCCATCGGCGCTCGTTGCCGAGGCGCGTCAGGTGCTGCGTGAGAAGTTTCTTGCCGCCGATGCCGGGATCACGGGCGCCAATTTCCTCGTCGCCGAGACGGGCTCCGCCGTCATCGTCACCAACGAGGGCAATGGCGATCTCACCCAGACCCTTGCGCGGGTGCATATCGTCGTTGCCTCACTCGAGAAGATCGTGCCGACGCTCGAGGACACGACCACGATTTTGCGCCTGCTGGCGCGCTCGGCGACGGGCCAGGAATGCGCCACCTATACCACGTTCTCATGCGGCCCGCGCCGGCCGGGCGATGTCGATGGCCCCGAGGAATATCATGTGGTGCTCCTCGACAACGGCCGCTCGGAGCTCCTCGCAAGCGACTTCCGCCCCATCCTGCGCTGCATCCGCTGCGGGGCCTGCATGAACCACTGCCCCGTCTATCAGGCGGTCGGCGGGCATGCCTACGGCTGGGTCTACCCGGGGCCCGTCGGAGCGGTGCTGACGCCTGCGCTCATCGGCATCGCAGAGGCGGCGCCCTTGCCCGAGGCCTCGACGTTTTGCGGCCGCTGCGAGGAGGTCTGCCCGATGCAGATTCCGCTGCCGGGGCTCCTGCGCAAATGGCGCATGCGTGCCCATGAGGCGCAGGCGCCCGGCACAACCCCTTGGCAGGGGCGGCTCGCATTGAGGGCCTGGGGCTGGCTTGCCCGCCATCCCCGGCTCTATCAACTTGCCGCGCGCCTCGGTGTCGGGATCGCGCGCGGATTCTGGGCGCGCTATGGCCGCCTCGTCGGGGCGCCATTCACGAGCGCCTGGACCCGTTATCGGGACCTGCCAGCGCCCGAGGGCGGCACATTTCAGGCACGCTGGCGCCGCCACCAGCGCCACCGCCAGTTGTCCTCCGCGCAATGGCGCCACAAGGGGCCAGGCCAATGAGCCGCTTCGACCAACGCGATGAGATCCTTGCGCGCATCCGCCGCGCGCTCGGTGCCGCCGACGACGATCCCGAGCGGCGGCTTGCTGTCATGAAGCGGCTGTTCGATCATCCTCCCGGAACGGTTCCCGCGCGGGCGCGCCGGCCCCGCGACGCCCTGGTTGCGCAATTCATCTCGATGCTCGAGAGCCAGGCAGCGCAAGTGAGCCGCCTCGAGCGGGCACGCGATATTCCAAAGGCCGTGGTTGACACTTTGCGCCGCCGCAACCTCGCGCTCAGGATCCGCCACGGGAGCGACCCTTATCTCGCGGCGCTCGACTGGGCCAGCGAGCCCGCGCTTACGCGCCACCTTGGCGCAGCCACAGCCGACGATGCGGCCGGACTCAGCCGTGCGCTTGCCGGCATCTCTGAGACCGGCACGCTCCTCTTGGCTTCCGGGCCCGACAATCCGACCACGATCAATTTTCTCCCGCCCCTTCATATCGTTGTCGTGCGCGAGGCGGACATTGTCGGCTCCTATGAGGAGGGCTGGGCGCAGCTCCGCGCGCTCTATGGCGAGCGGTCCCTGCCGCGGGCCGTCAACCTCGTCTCTGGCCCCTCGCGCACCGCCGACATCGAGCAGACCCTGATCATGGGCGCCCACGGCCCCGTGGCGCTGCACGTTTTCATTGTGGGAAGCGATTGAGCCGGGCCAGAAGCCAGAAATCAGAAGCCAGAAATCAGAAGGAAGAGGTTATCTTGCGGCCGTCCCCTTTGGACCGCCGGGCGTGGGCCCGGCGTCGGGTCCGCCGCGAAACCCGGTAGCGAGCACATAGAGCTCGGCCGAGTCTTTACGGCTCGCCTCGGGCTTGACGTGACGGACGCTCTCGAACGCCCCTTTCATCTGGGCAAGCAGGCCCGCCTCGGTGCCCCCTTGCAGCACCTTGGCGAGGAAAAAGCCGCCCGGGCGCAAGACTTGGCGCGCAAACGCAAGCGCCGCCTCGGCAAGCGCCATGATGCGCAGATGATCCGTCTGGCGATGCCCCGTCGCGGGCGCCGCCATGTCCGAAACGACGCCATCGACCGCCCGGCCCTCGAGCAACGCACGCAGGCACTGAGGCGCCTCATCGGCGAGAAAATCCATCTGCAGGAACGCGACACCCGGCACCGGCTCCATCTCCGCAAGATCGAGCGCCACCACGCGGCCGCGGCGCTGGGGCGGGCCCTTTGCGGCATGAACACGCTCGGCCAGAACCACACTCCAGCCGCCCGGCGCGGCGCCCAGATCGATCACACACATGCCGGGCCGCAAGAGCCTGTGGCGATCGTCGATCTCGGCCAGCTTGAAGGCCGCCCGCGAGCGCCAGCCCGCCTCTCTGGCGGCCTTGACATAAGGGTCGTTGAGCTGGCGCAGGAGCCAGCGGGTCGAAGACAGCTTGCGCCCCTTGGCCGAGAGCACACGCGTCTTGAGCTGGCGACGGGCTCCCGCACCGGCGCGCCGCCCCTTGCCCTTGACGCTGCGGCTCTCTCCGTTGGCACGCCTCCTCCGCCCATTGGCACGCCTCCTCCGCCCATTGGCGTCGCCGCTTCGCCCGTGGGCGCCGCCGCTCCACGCCTTGCCTTTGGCGCCGCCGCGACCGCGCCGCTTCATGGCCATGGGTCTGGCTCCACCACCGCTGAAGGCGCCCCCCCGCCGCTGCCGCCTGCTCTTGCGCGCGCGGTGTTTGCATTCTTCGCCTTCTTCGCGTTCTTCGCCTTCTTCGCCCTCAATGCATCCTCGGCAATGAGGGTGGCCAGAATGCCTTCTCGCAGGCCGCGATCGGCCACGCGCAACCGCTCGCTCGGCCACATCCGCAAGAGCGCCTCGAGGATGGCGCAGCCCGCCAACACCATCTCGGCGCGTTCGACACCAATACAGGGCTGGGCCACCCGCTCCTCATAGCTCATGGCGACAAGCCGCGCGGCAATCTCGCGCACGCGCCTTGTGCTGAGCCAACAACCATCCACGCGGCGGCGATCATAATGCTTGAGCCCAAGATGGACGCCGGCGATGGTGGTCACGGTGCCGGAGGTGCCGAGCAGGTGGGTGCGGGCATTCATCGTCTGGAGCGCAATGCCGTGCTCACATTCGAACCGCCGCAAATGGCCAAGCACGGTGTCGACCATGGCGGCGAACACCTCCTCGCTGACCTGGCGACCGCCATAGCGCTCGGCGAGTGTAATCACCCCGATCGGTATCGACGTCCAGGCGGCAATGCAACGCTGCACCTCGAGCCGGCGCTCGAGCGAGCGCTTGGCGCAGTCGCCGAAACGGCTGAGGTCGAGCCAGATGAGCTCCGACGAGCCGCCGCCAATGTCGAAAACCAGCGCCCAGTCCGACCGCGCATCGAGCAGCGAGGCGCAACCCGAGACGGCCAGGCGCGCCTCGGTCTCGCGGCTTACCACTTCAAGCTCGAGCCCCGTCTCCCGGCGCACCCGCTCGAGAAACAAGGACCCGTTGGCGGCCCTGCGACAAGCTTCAGTGGCAATGAGGCGCGACCGCACAACGCCTTGCTTGGCCATCTTGTCGGCGCATACCTTGAGGGCGGCAATGGTGCGCGCCATGGCCGCGTCCGAAAGGGCGCCGCATTGGCCCAGCCCCTCGCCCAGACGAATGATGCGCGAGAAGCTGTCGACCACCAGAAACCCGCGCCGCGTCGGCCGCGCGATGAGGAGACGACAATTATTGGTGCCAAGGTCGAGCGCACCATAAAGCGGCCCGCGACCGGGGCGGCCGCCGCGCTTCCTGCGTGCGGGCGGCCACTCTGAGCCGGGCAGAGCGGCACCCGTGCGGGGCGCCTTTCGCCGACCATCAGGACACCCACCACGGCGCCCGTGGTCTTGCTTGCCAGAAGGTCTGTCGCCGCGATCGCCGCTCGCCCCTTTCACGTTCCCACCCCCGCGCCTGGCTTGCTCACGACGTGGGCGCTGCGATCGCCGCACACCACCCCACACCGCCCTGTTGCCGCGGCCTTCATCAGGCGCAGTTTGATTCTGAGACTTGCTGACACTTTACCAGCTCGCGGCCCTTCGTAAAGGCCGGCCCACAATTGGGGTTTCCGAGGACGAGGTTCAAACGCGAGGGCCGGATTTCGCGGGGCGCATGCGAAGGCAGGCGAAGGAGGCGACGGGCCCAACTTGGCGGTCTTGTCGCATCCCTCGAGCGCCCCCACACTCATGGGATGAGCGCGAGGTTCAGCTCTCGGCCACCTTCTCGCGCATGGTCACCAGCTCTTCGGCAAGGGTGGGGTGGACTGCGATTGCGGCATCGAAGTCGGCCTTCTTCGCACCCATCTTGAGGGCGATGGCGAGCACCTGAACGAGCTCGGCCGCATCGGGCCCCAGAATATGACAGCCGAGCACGCGATCGCTCTCACCATCGACCACGAGCTTCACCATCGCCTGGTTGTCGCGGCCGCTGAGCGTGTCCTTGAGCGGGCGGAAACGGCTGCGATAGATGTCGACCTTGTCGTATTGGCTGCGCGCCTCGGCCTCGCTGAGCCCCACGGTGCCGATCTCGGGCCGTGAGAAGACCGCACTCGCCACCGTGCTGTGGTCGACCGCCGTCGGCCGGTTGCCGAACACCGTATCGGCAAAGGCGTGGCCTTCGCGGATGGCGACGGGCGTGAGGTTGACGCGGTCGGTCACATCACCCACGGCGTAGATGTGGGGCACATTGGTGCGTGAATAGGCATCGACCGGTATGGCGCCGTTCTCGGCCACAGCCACGCCCGCCGCCTCGAGCCCCAACCCCTCGGTGAAGGGGCGCCGGCCGATGGCAAAAAGGATCTGGTCGGCGGCAATCTCGCTGCCGTCGCTGAGCCGCCCGATGAGCCCATCGGCGGTCTTTTCGATCTTCGAGAAGACACTGTTGCAGATGACACGAATGCCCTTTTTCTCATAGGCCTCGTGCACGCCGCGGCGGAGGTCGTCGTCAAAGCCGCGCAAGATCTCCTCGCCGCGATAGACGAGCGTCACCTCGGCGCCGAGGCCATGGAAAATGCCCGCGAACTCGACCGCAATATAGCCGCCGCCCGCAACGATGACGCGCTCGGGAAAGGCGCTCAAATGAAAGGCCTCGTTCGAGGTGATGGTGTGTTCGATGCCCGGCACCGAGTTGTCGACATAGGGTGTGCTGCCGGTGGCGATCAGGATCACTTTGGCAGTGACCGAGGCGCCGCGCGCGACAAGCCGAATATGATGGGGCCCTTCGAGCACGGCGCGGGTATCGAAAAGCTCGACGCCTGCGCGCTCGAGGTTGCGCCGATAAAGGCCTTCAAGGCGGGTGATCTCGCGGTCCTTGTTGGCGCAAAGCGTGGCCCAGTCGAACTGGGCCGCGCCCACCCGCCAGCCATAGCCCGCAGCATCCTCGAAGGCGCCCGAATACTCGCTTGCATAGACAAAAAGCTTTTTCGGCACACAGCCGCGAATGACACACGTGCCGCCATAGCGGTATTCCTCGGCGATGCCGACACGGGCGCCATAGAGCGCGGCGATCCGCGCCGCCCGCACACCGCCCGAGCCGCCCCCTATGACGAAAAGGTCATAGTCGAATTTGTCCACCTTTCGCCTCGCTCAAATCGGCGCCGAGGGGCGCCAGGGCACGCAATACTGCTCTGACTGCTCGACTGCTCTGACTGCTCTGACTGCTCTGCCAGGGTGGCAACTGCTCGGGCGCTGAGCCGCAACGCAGACGCATAACCGGGCTTTTTGCCTCAATCGTCCTCCGCGGCGGCTTCGAGCAGCACAATGCCGTCATCGCCCGCAACAATGGCCACATCCGCAAGCCCTAGGAACAGCCCGTGCTCGAGCACACCGGGGACCAGTTGGAGCGCCTCGGCAAGCAATTCGGGCTCGGAGATGCGGCCGAAGGCGCAGTCGAGAATGTAGTTGCCGCCGTCGGTGACAAACGGCGTCCCGTCATCGCCCTTGCGCAGCGTAATCTCGCCCTCACACCCCGACTCGGCGGCCATGGCGGCGACCATCTCGCGCGTCGCGCCAAGCCCGAACTGCGCCACCTCCACGGGCAATGGAAAGGCGCCGAGCGTTGCCACCCGTTTGCTGGCATCGGCGATCACCACCATGCGATCGGACGCGGCGGCGACAATCTTTTCGCGCATGAGCGCGCCACCCCCACCCTTGATCAGGCGCAGCTCATCGTCGAGCTCGTCGGCGCCATCGACAACAAGGTCGAGGTGCGGCTCCTCATCGAGTGTCGTGAGCGGAATGGCGCGGTCGCGGGC
>WGBL01000324.1 GCA_015494375.1 Hyphomicrobiales bacterium
GGCGGAAAGTGAGCCGCTGGTGCCGTTGCCGGACGGGTCTGCTTATGTCGCCGAATCATTTGGGTTATCGGAGCCGCCTGCAATCGCGGGCCTCGGTCGCAACGACGGCTCTCAAGGCTCTCAAGATGAAAGGCCGTTTGTGATCGGCGGCCGAAGCCGCCAATCGTCTGCCCAACTCACCGTCGGCGAAAAGGCGCCGATCCCGTGATCGAGGCTTGCAGGCCGGTGGGCCCGGTTCTCTGCGCCCTGTCGGGACTGCGGAGGAATATCGGCCCAGTGGGCGTCGATGGTCTGCTGATCGCTGCTTGTGGACCACCGGCCGCGGGTCCCGTTGTGGTCGTTTGCGAGCCGGTGGCTGCGGGCCCGGTTGTGGTGGTCGGTTGCGAGCTGGTGGCTGCAGGCCCAGTTGTGGTGGTCTGTTTGCAGCTATTGGGGTCCGTGCAGTTGTTGCCACCACCGCTCACAGGCGGCCCCAGGATCTCCATGAACGTTGTCTGCATCTGACCAAACAAGTTGCCCGTATTCGGGAAGCAGGGCTTTCCGATCGCCGGCAGGCCACCGACACCTGTGGCTGGGAGGACATGCACGATGTCCGGGGCGGGCGCGAACTCGGGCCCCGACTCCGAGTGTCCCAGCGAGAGCGGCAACGACGGATGGTCGAAAATGCCGGAATGGCAGAGGACACGATTATCCGTCAGCTCGAGCAGAAATGCGAGCAGATCGTTTTTCTGGTCCTCCGTAAGATTGAGTTGCCTGATTGCGGGATCAAGGTTTGAGCAGTTGTTCTCGCCCGTTTTCGGGGTATTGCCGCCAGGCAGATCATTGATGAAGCCCGTCGTATCAGCGAGCGCCGGATTGCCGACGGTGCATCCCTGGTTGACCTGACCGTCGCCGTGGCGGTCGCCGCCGCGATCGTAGAAGTCTATGACTTGCCTGAGTGTGGCCAGGCCGCCGTTGTGCATATAGGGCGGATTGGCGCCCACATTCCTGAGTGTCGGCACCTTGAAGGCGCCATCGACGGCGACGCGCAACTCGCCGAGCTGATCAAGCTGCGCCGCTTGCGCGGGTGTGATCGGTGCGCCGCAGTCGGGCACGATCGTGAAATCGAACGGGATCTGGAATTTGCACGGATCGACGTTCTGCGCATCGGGATCGATGGGGTCGGCTCCCGTGAGCAGCATCTGCTTATATTGCCGTGTCAGCGAGAGCGTGATCCCGTAGGGGTCCTTGTCGCCCACGCCTTTGTCCTCGAAGGTCGGGCGCACACCGATATTGTAGAAGTTGCTGTCATAGAGTGCGGCGCCTCCATCGCCCATGAGCATGCGTTCGACAAACTGGTTCTCGCGGGCGAGCTCGCCCGGTGGCGCGCCTGCAAATTGCCTTGCGCCGTTAAAGAGCGGGCCCTTGTGGCAGGCGACGCAGTTGCCATCGAGGAGGAAAACGTCGAAGCCGCGCTGGGCCGCGGGGCTCATGGTGCCGAGATCAAAGGGCGTCTGATCGGAGACGAGTAGGGTCTCGTACTCCTGGATCGCCAGGCCCCAGAAGAAGGCAAAGTTGAGCTCCATTTGCGTGTAGCCGTTGGGATCCTCGACGATTCCGGCATCGCTGATCACATATTTGCCGGGCGCCGCCCAATACTTTGGATCGAACGCCTCTTTGATCAGCTGGGCATAGGTCGTGTTGAGGCCCTTGGCGGGCGGGGTTGAGGCGGTAACAAGCCCCGGCACCGTGCCAAAGAGGCTGTCATCATGCCGCACCTCCTGGTTGGCGAGTGGCTGCAGCGGCAAGAGCTTGTCACCGATATCGGCAAAAACGCGACCGGCACATGACATCTCGAACGAGCTGAGGGGTGGCCCTACGGCCTGAGAGGCGAGCGCGCCATCGGGCAGCTCGATTTGCACGATCTTGAGCGTGCCATTGGGTTGCAAGACGACGATGCCGGTGTTGGGTCCGCCGTTCTGATTGGTGCGTCGGCCGAAAGGATCGAGGCCATTGAAGATGTTGTTGGCGCGCCCATCCCAGAACAGTCGCCGATGATAGGCGGCATTGATCACGCTTGGCGTCTGTCTGGGCTCCACCTTGCGGAAGATGCGATTGCGCGCATGGAAGGGGTTGTTGGCCGGATCATAGGTGAGGATGCAGTTCTCATTGGGTAGCACACCGGCCTGGCTGGCTGGGGCGTTGTTCGCGCCCTCGGTGGGGCCCTGCCGTCGCAGGCGGCTCACGCCGGCCAGGGTTTTGGGTGCGAAGGGGCCGCTGCCCCATCTAGCGAGCGGCGGGAGGCTCTCCCGGTGGCGGGGCCCGGGGAGGAGCTTGCGATAGGGCGGCGAGCCTGCCCCCTGGGCATCGGCACTGGGAGCGAGCGGTCCCACTGAAATGAACTGGCCCGAGAAGGTTCCCGCTGATGAGAAGCGGTCGTTGGTATCAAATGTGGGCTCGGACAGACGGTCGCTGTTGTCGCTCAGCTTGCGGAAAGGAAAATCGTTGACGGTGAACCGTTTGTTGGGGCCCGTGCGCGCATTCGTCGGACGAGGCGCACCATCGATCGAATCGGGAGCCAATCTAGCGAGCCCAGCGGTCTCGATGGGCGTCGGCGCTCGATAGTCGAACTTTCCGTCGTGGCCCGGATTGACCTGGTTCTGGATGCGAATGTCGGCGCCCGCCTGGAAGTGGCAGCTGGCACAGGCCATGCCGTCGCTGCCGGCGTTGATGTCCCAAAAGAGCGCCTTGCCGAGGATTTGTGCCTTGAGCTTGTCGACAATGATCCCCGTCGTGTCCGAGATTTTCGGCGGCTGGGTGAGTGGTGTTGGTATGCCGCCGACTTCCTGGGCTGCGGCCATACCGAAGCCGGAGAGCCCCGCCGCCAAGCCCAAGGCCGTCAGGGCGCGATGGCACCCTCGATTACTCTGAAAAAACCGAAAACTACGCATGATGTCCCTCCACTCGCCTCCTGCCTGGGGAAACCGGCCCGCGGGGCGTTCCGCGGCGTTTCCTCACGCAAGATGCATGCCGGACAAAGCTCCGACACCGTCCGGTCCGCTAGAGCCTAGAGGGAAAGGGAGGTCGGCGTAACGAATTGGTTAGGGAAAGGTTAACAAGCGCACCGCTCTATGCGTGCGGTCGAGCGATGCGGCCGTGGGGGCACTGGGATCAAACGGCATTGATCGGCGCGGCGCGCCTTCTGGCAGAGGGACCCGCTCGGTGAGCAACCCACTCAAAGTCCGAGGCGCCGTAGCGTGGCGTCGATGCCGCCCAGATAGCCGGCACCGAACAGCCGCACATGAACGAGGTAGGGA
>WGBL01000325.1 GCA_015494375.1 Hyphomicrobiales bacterium
CAAGCGCGCCCGTCTCAGGAGAGCTCTCGCCGGGCCCAGTCGTGGGCGCGGTCGAGGGCTCGCTCGAGCATGTCGAACAGGGCGTTGATCTCCGCCCCGCTGATGATGAGCGGCGGGCAAAGGGCAACAATGTCGCCCATCAGATTGCGCACAATCAGCCCCTCGTCCTGCGCCAGTTGCGCGACCTTGGCGCCAAGCCCCGCACGTGGGTCATACTGCGCCTTGCTCTCCTTGTCTTTGACGAGCTCGAGCGCACCGATGAGCCCCCGCGACCGGGTATGGCCGACGAGTGGATGGCTGGCGAGTGCCTTCAGTCGCGTCTCAAAGACGGGCGCCACCTCACGCACATGCCCGAGGATGTCGTCACGCTCGAAAATCTCGAGCACCTTGAGCGCCACCGCACAGGCCACCGGATGGCCTGTGTAGGTGTAGCCGTGGCCGAAGACACCGATTTTGCGGCTTTCATCGAGCATGGCCTGGTAGACGTCCTCGCCAAGGGTCACCGCCCCCAGGGGCACATAGGCCGAGGTGAGGGCCTTGGCGACCGAAACCGCGTGGGGGCGGATGCCAAAGGTCTCAGAGCCGAACATGTTGCCGGTGCGGCCGAAACCGCAAATCACCTCGTCGGCGATCATCATGATGTCGTGCCTGGCGAGCACCGCCTGCACCTTCTCAAAATAGCCCTCAGGCGGAATGATGACGCCGCCCGCGCCCATCACCGGCTCGGCAATGAAGGCGGCGATGGTGTCGGGGTTCTCGCGCTCAATGAGCGCCTCAAGATTGGCCACAAGACGGTCGACAAAGGCGGCTTCGCTCTCGCCCGGCTCGGCGTAGCGGTAATGATGCGGGCAATCGGCATGGAGGATGCGCGCCATGGGCAAGTCGAAATCGCTATGGCACGCCTCGAGCCCGGTGAGGCTGGCGGTTGCGATCGTCACGCCATGGTAGGCGCGCAGGCGTGAGATGATCTTTTTCTTCTGCGGCTTGCCGCGGGCATTGTTGTAGTACCAGACGAGCTTTAGTTGGGTGTCGTTGGCCTCGGAGCCTGAGGAGGTATAGAGCACCTTCGACGGCTCGCCGGGCATGATCTCCTTGAGCTTTTCGGCCAATGCAATGGCGGGCTCGTGGGACTTGCCGGCGAAGAGGTGTGTGAAAGAGAGGCCGGCAAGCTGCTCGCGCGCGGCCTCTACCAGTTCCTCGTTGCCATAGCCCAGCGCCGTGCACCAGAGCCCGGCAAGCCCCTCGATATAGCGCTTGCCCCTGTTGTCATAGACATAGACGCCCTCACCGCGCTCGATGACAAGGGGGCCCGTCTCGCGATGGGCGGCGAGGTTGGTGTAGGGGTGGATAAGCGTTTCGATATCGCGCACGTCGAGATTGCTGAGCTCTTGCATGGCTGCGGCCCTTTTTGCCATTGCGCCGGGGTTTCGGCCCCTCTTGCCATTGCGCCGGGGGCTCGCCCTTAGGGGTTGGGTTGTGGTGCTTCGGAGCCGAGGAGCCGGCCCCGCCGCCCGTGGCATTTCGCTTCCAGAGCATTTCAACTATGGTTAGCGCCCCGACACAAACTTGACAAAGGGATTCGCTTGAGATGCGCAACAAGCGCCCATGCAAAACACACTCAACTGTCGCCGAGCCGTGGCAGCGCGGCCCCGGGGCGCTGCCATGCCGCGCAACCGTTGCGGCACCACACCGAGGGTAGTTCGAGGGCGGAGATCAGATGATCCATTCTATGATCCCGGGTGCTTCGCAATCTCAGAACGGGCTTGCGCTCTGGAGCGGGCGGCTGGCGCTTTTCGCCTTGCAGCTTCTTCTGGTCGCGATGGTGCTCCATCGCTTTGCCGGCATGGCAACGCCCGTGGCCCTCAATCTCTTTGCCGTCGCCCTTGCCATTGCGGTCGTGGCTCTGCTCCTGGCCGTCATGGCGGGCATGCGCATTTGGCGAACGGGAGCGCCCGGCGCGGGCCGGGTTGCATTTGCAGTACTCATTGCGCTTGCGATGCTGGGCTGGCCCATCGCCTATATGGCGCCCGCGCTCTCGCTGCCTGCGCTCTACGACATCACCACCGATACCAACAACCCGCCGGCCTTTGAGACTCTCGCACGTCTGCGGCCAAAAGACGCCAACCCATCAGACTACCCGGGCCCCCTCTTTGCCATCGAGCAGGCGAGCGCGTATCCCGATATCCGCCCCCTCGTCGTCACGCGGACGCCCGAGGAGGCCTATGACATCACCCGCGACGTCATCAAAAGGCGCAATTGGACCATTGTTCATGAGGCGCCACCCGGCAAGGACGGAAGCCCGGGGCTGATCGAGGCGGTGGTGCGCACCTTGGTGCTCGGCTTTCACGATGATGTCGCGGTGCGCATTGCCGCCCTCGGCGGGGGGAGCAGTGCACGCATCGACGTGCGCTCGGCCTCGCGCTACGGCCGGCACGACCTCGGCCGCAATGCTGAGCGCGTTCGCAGCCTCATCGCCCAGTTGCGCAAGCGCCTCGAGCTGATCGTCCCCAGTGAAGAGGAGATCGCCGAGCCCCGGGTCAGGGACAAGAAAAACGCGCGGAAAGCGAGGGGCGTCCGGCGCACACGACGCGCCCGCGCGCGCAGAGCAGCTCGAGGTGCGCGAGCACGGAGAGCCTGGCAGCGGAAACGACGGCTTCGTCGATGGCGGGGTAGAGTATTCGCACCATCTCGCTGATCTCTGACACGCCCTTTTGCACGAGATCGAGGATGGCCGCCTCGCGCCAGCGGCGATGCAAAAGGAAGGCCTTGACGACCCGCTGGGGCGCCTCGATGGCACCGCCATGGCCCGGCAGAAAGCGCTCGTCGTCGCGCCCGAGCAGATGCTCGAGCGAGGCCATGTAGTCGCCCATGTCGCCCTCGGGCGGCGCAATTACGCTCGTGCTCCAGCCCATAACATGATCGCCCGAAAAGAGCACACCACTGCCTTCGAGTACAAAGCACAAATGATCTGGCGCATGGCCCGGCGTATGTAGCGCCTTGAGCGACCAGCCGTGGCCGGCGATCCGGTCGCCATCGCCCACCTCGACATCAGGCGCAAACGTGTGATCGATGAACTCGCTCCCCGATGGGGTCGGTGCGCCGGCTTCATCATCATTGCCTTTGTCATTGCCTTTGTCGCCGCTCGCTCGGGGACGTCGAGGCCGCGCGCCAAAGCCATAGACCGTGGCGCCCGTCTCCGCTTTGAGTGCAGCAAGACCGGCCGAGTGATCGAGATGGGTGTGGGTGAGCACAATGGCGCCAATGCGGGCCGGTCCACCGGCGGCATCAAGGATGGCCGCGCGATGGGCGGCGTCGTCGGGCCCCGGGTCGATGACGGCGATCTCGTCCTCGCCCACCAGATAGGTGTTCGTGCCCTTGAAGGTGAAGGGGCCCGGATTGGGCGCCACCAGGCGCCAGACGCCGGGCGCGACCGCTTGAGCCACGCCATAAGCGAAATCCATCTCGCGCGAGAGCGGCAGCTCGGGGGGCGCTGCTGCGGCGGGCTTGCTGGCCGCGGACTTGCTGGCCATGGACGGCTCCTCTCGACCGTGTTCGGAGGCAACGCGCTGCTCACGCGCCTCGGCGTCGCGTCTTTCTTGCTCTCCATCCGCTTGCTTTACGAGGAGACCGGAACGGCCACAGCTCCGCAACCGCTCCCCGCTCCCCGTCCCCCGCTCCCGGTCCCCGGCTCCAGAGTGCGGGCACCTGCCCGGCGCGCGCAAGGGCTCAGGACGGCCTCAGCTCTCGAGCACCTCTTTTACAGTGGCGACAAGCTCCTTGAGTTGGAAGGGCTTGGGCAAAAAGGTGAACTCCTCGCCATCGGTCAGGGTCTTGAGGGCATCCTCGGCATAGCCCGAGATAAAGACGAATTTGATGGCCGGGTTCTTGGCCCGGAGCTTCTTGAGCAAGGTGGGGCCATCCATCTCAGGCATGACAATGTCGCTTACGACCAGCGCGATCTCGTCGGCCGAGCTCTCCATGATGGCAAGGGCCTCCGAGCCGCTTGTGGCCTCGAGAACCTTGTAGCCCTGGCGCTTGAGGGCTCGGGCCGAGAACTGACGAACCGCCTCCTCGTCCTCGACGAGAAGCACAGTGCCGGTGCCCGTGAGATCGCGGCTGCGTGCTTTGCGCGCCTTGCGCTCGGCCCCCAGCTCGGCCTCGCGGATCGCCTTCTCCTCGGCCTCGTCGGGAATGTGGCGCGGCAGAAGGATGCGGAATGTCGTTCCCTCGCCAAGCTCGCTCTCGCAGAAGATATAGCCTCCCGTTTGCTTGACGATGCCATAGACCGTCGAAAGGCCGAGCCCCGTGCCCTTGCCCACCTCCTTGGTGGAGAAAAACGGCTCGAATATCTTCTCCACCACATCGGGCGGCATGCCGCAACCGGTGTCGCTCACCTCGCAGACCACATAATTGCCCGGCCGCACCCCGCGCTCGGCCAGCTTGACCGCCTCCCGCTCGGGCATGTTGCGGGTGCGGATGGTGAGGCGGCCGCCGTCGGGCATGGCATCGCGGGCATTGACCGCAAGGTTCATGATCACCTGCTCGAACTGGGTGCGGTCCGCCTTCACATACCAAAGGTCGCGACCATGCGAGACCTTGAGTTCGATCTTCTCCTCGAAGATGCGGCTGAGCCAGATCGACCAGTCGGAGATGACCTCGGTGAGGGAAAGCACCTCGGGGCGCAGGGTCTGCTGACGCGAGAAGGCGAGCAGCTGACGCACAATGGCGGCGGCACGCGAGGCGTTCTGCTTGATCGCCATGATGTCCTTGAAGGTGGGCGCCGTCGGCCGGTGGCTCGAGAGCAGGAAATCGCTCGAGAGAATGATGGTCGTAAGCACGTTGTTGAAGTCGTGGGCCATGCCGCTCGCCAGCTGTCCCACCGCCTGCATCTTCTGGCTTTGGGCAAACTGGCTCTCGAGCTCGCGCTGTTTGGTGGTATCGACCACATAGACAATGGCCGAGTAGCGCCGCCGCCCGGCAACGCGAATGGGGCTTGCATAGAGCCGGCCGGTCTTGGCCGGCTCCTCGCCAATCACGATATCGCAGGGCGCAAGATGGGCGTGGCCTTCGCAGGCCGCTGCAATCGCCTTTGCGGCAGGTTTGCGGCAATCCTCGGCCAGCGCCTCGAGCAGGTTCTCCGTCTCTCCCGTCGCCGAGCGGCCGTCCCGGAACATCCGCGCATAGGCGGCATTGGCGTTGGCAACCGTCCCGTCGGCCGAAACGATGGCAATGGCGATGGGCGCATCGCGGAAGAAGCGGTCGAACCGCTGTGCCTCACGCCGCGTGTTGCGGCCTCGCGTGCCCGCCCGCTCGTCGGCCGCGCCGTCATCGACAAGCCCGACAAAGCGCATCCCGGAGCCAGACCCCTTGCAGGCAAGCAAAAGGCGAACCGAGCGCGCACTGCCGCCATCCGTCATGAGCTCGAGGTCCAGCTTGAGCGGCAGTTCGGTGTTGGGATTGCGCTCAAGCTCTGCCATGGCGCGGTTGAGGATATCGGCGCTTGCAGGGGCAAAGAGCTCGCTCGCCGCCAAGTCTCCCTGCGCTGCGCCCCGATCGCCAAGAGCGCATTTCTTGCGCAGCCAGCCGTTGAGCATAGAGAGCCGGCCCTTGTGGTCGGCAACAAAAATACCCAGCTCGAGCGCATCAACAAGTTCGAGCGCATCAACAAGGCCCTGGGCGCCTGCGGGATCGTCGATGTGCGACGTCCGCGATGTCTGAGAAGAGAGGGCTTGGGCATCCTTGCCCGGCCCCAATCCCGCGCGCCCGCGTGTGTTCGTGCAGGCCTCGTCGCCGGCGAGCGCGACAAAGCGCCACTCAACGGCCCGTCCGCCCGAGCCATCGGGCACGGGCCCTGCTTGGCGAACGCTTATGCGAAACCGTCGACCCGGCGCCCCACGGCGCGCGGTCACCCGGCGGTGGCGGTGCGCTTGCCCGTCAAGGGCGGCCGCACCGGTGTGCGCAGCTGGCGCAATCACCACCTCCTCGCTTGCGTCGTGCCCCTGCTCGGCGGCGCGCATCAGTTGGTAGAGTGCAAGCATGGCCCCCGGCGCAGCCGTGAACAGGCGCTCAATATCGCCAAACGATCGTATCTCGGCCGAGCCAACGAGGCGGCAAAGGCTCGCGTTGGCATAAAGCACGCGGCCATTCTCATCGCTCAGCATGATCCCGTCCGGGTGACTGTCGGCAAGCATGCCGACGAGTGCATCCTCGAGCGCACTTTCACCAATGCGGACGAGGCCCACCGCAACCACAAAAACCGAGAAGACGCCGATGACAGCAAGCAACGAGAGCACCGCCAGCACCAGCGGCTCGCCGGTGCTGCGCGACAGCAGCGTCAAGAATGCCAGAGCACCGGCAATGGCCACGCCGCCGATCAGTAAACGCCCGATCGCGCGCTGGGGCGAGCCATCGCTGGCCGCCGCTGCCCCGGCCGCCATTTGCGCCTCCAGACCGTCCATGAGATGTGAGTTTAGCTGATTCGGCCCCGAAAAGCCCTTGATACGCAGAACATTACGCACTTTTCGACCCTTGTTCTTGCCGGCGCTCGGCCGGACCGCTCGTCTCGCCCCGCCGTCTCGCCCCGCCTTTGCCCGGGCTCTTGCCCACTGCTCGAGGGCGGCGCTGGCCCTTACAGTCGGGCGGCCGGGGTTAAAATTCCATAAAAAGGCGTGTATAGGTTGAGACGTCGGTCGGTGCCCGGCTCGGCCGAAGACTGATTTTCGCAATCATCCATAACAGTTGGGATCGATTGTCGGTAACTCTGGGATTGCTGGGCGAAACCGCACGCGCAAATGCACTGAGGCAATGTCGTTGCGAAAGGGGGCGGACGAGAGTCATGGATCTGTTGACCACGATTGCCGCGTTGATGGCCCTCATTGGGCTCGGACTCCTGGCGGCGTGGCTGTGGCGCGGCTATTTGAGCGATGGCGCGGGCAGCACGGGGCTTTTCGGCGGTGGGCGTGAGCGGCGCCTCGGCGTTATCGAAACGGCCTCTGTCGATGGGCGCCGCAAGCTGGTGCTCATCCAGCGCGATGGGGTCGAGCATCTGATCATGACCGGCGGGCCCATCGACGTCGTGATCGAGACCGGCATAGAGCCACGCACGAGCGCCGAGCCCGGCTTCGAGCAACGGGCCACGGCGCCCCGGCCCGAAGACGGCCATCACCGCTCGGCATTCGACCGCATGCGTGAGGCGGCCGGCATCCGGACCGGCACCTGAGGCTTTTTCGCCGGATTGTGGATGGCGACCTCTCCCGGGCAATGGTAGCGGCCGGGCAATGGTAGCGGCCGGGCAATAGCAGCGGCCGGGCAATAACAGCGGCCGGGCAATAACAGCGGGCAAGCAATGACAACGGCGCAGATGCAGCCGGAGGGGCGCTATTGAAACAACGCTATTGAAACAGCGTGGATGCCGCCTTGGCGAGGAGCCCTACGCCCTGATCCTACGCCCTAATTATGGCGGGAGGCTTAGATCGCGTGGAGCAGCCTGCGATTGCCGAGTGCCTGCCGATTAACTGTCGATTGCGGCACGAGATGACCACCGGGAGCATGTCGGCCAGAATGAGCTGATAGGGCCACGGACGCCC
>WGBL01000326.1 GCA_015494375.1 Hyphomicrobiales bacterium
CATCGGGAGCTGCTCGTCGATCAGAAAACGCACCGATCATGCCGCCGTGATGACCGGGTGATCGCTGAGCCCGGCCGCATACTCGAGCGCCGCGGTAATGTCCTCGTCCGTGAGCTGCGGATAGTCCTCGAGAATCTCCGCGCGGCTGGCGCCCGCGGCCAGAAGATCGAGAATGTCCCGCACGCGGATGCGCGTGCCGCGGATGACCGCACGCCCGCCACAGATGGTCGGGTCGGAGACGATTCTGCGCTCCCTCTCGCTTGCCGATTTCGCCATCGGTCCATCCTCGCGCTCGCTGTCATGGTTGGGTGAATAGTAGCGCAAAGCGCGCACACGGCAAGCGCGGGCTGCGTTGGCGCCGGCGAGGGGGGACCAGGCCCGCCGCAGGGGCGACACGCCAGGGCCGGCATGGCGAAAGCGCCGCCACCAGCCTGCCGGGCCCAAGCGGGCGTTGGGTCGCCTAGCGGATGCGGACGATGAAGTCGGTGTATTTGCCCGTCTCGCTCGAGATGCCGTTGTCGGTGATGATTAGCGACGAGCCTGGCGTCAGCAGCTCCGAAAGCCGCTCGCGCACGGCATCGGGGATGACCACGCGGTCGAGCGCGGCCATGGCCGTGGCCGCCGTGGCCCCGGAACCCGGGGGCGTGGCATCGGACTTGATCACCTCGGCCTCGGCCACCTGCTGGGGCCGCGCGCCTTCGAGCGTCAAAGCCGTCCATTGTGCCGTCGTTGCCTTTTTATCGAAGGCCATCACTGTGAACAGATGCGTCCCGAGCGGCAGCTCCGGATCCTTGATCACCACGGGCGACTGCAAAATGTCCTTGTAGCCTTGCCGGACATAAAGCTGGCCCGTCGGCAGCTCGCGCCGCCCGGTCAGGCGATAGAGCAGAGCGATGAGCTGCTTGTTGACGGTGCCCGTCTTGCGCAGGCCGAGGGCGCCTTGAAGGCGCCGGATCGCGGCTCTCGTCTGCTTGCCCACGGCGCCGTCGACCGGCCCGGCGTCGTAGCCCAGCTCATTGAGGATGCGTTGCGCTTCGCGCACCCGCTCGCGCTGAGTGCGCCGTGTAATGAGAATGCGGAGCGGCTTGCTCGAGCGCTTGCTGTAACGCGCCTCGAGCACGATCGCCTTCTCGACATCGGCCAAAAGGAGCGCGGTTTCGGCCGGGCTCACCTCTCGGCTGATGCTGCCATTGCCGCCATCCTGCTCGCCAGCCACTGCGCCGGCGGAGCGAATCTCGGCAAGGACGTCGCCAAAGGGCTTTGGCTGAATAAGATTGGGGTGACTGAGCTTGAGCGGCACCGGGGTGCCGTCGGCGACCACCACATGCTCGCCCATCCTGGTCAGCGCAAAAAGCTTCTTGGCAAAGCCGTAGGGCAAACGAATGCAGCCATGCGATGCCGGATAGTTCGGCACCGGCCCACCATGCAATGCGATGCCCGACCAGGTCAGCCGTTGCATGTGGGGCATCGGCGCATTGTTATAGAGGTTTGAAAAGTGCACCCGGTTTTTCTGCAAGATGCTGAAAATGCCCTTGGGTGTGCGATAGCCGGGCCGCCCGGTGGAGATGCGCGAGCGCGCAACGTGGACGCCGGCGCGATAGACATCGACCCTTTGCTGCAACAGGGAAACCACGATTTGCACCGGGCCCTCGGGCGCCACTTCCGGGCGCCAGATGCCCGCAACCCGCGCGCGCCGGGCTCTGGTCTTACGGCTTACACGCGAGCTGGCACGGCGCCCGCTGCGTCGCCGCGTGAGTTTGCGCCGGTAGGCCGCGCGACGATAGCTGCGCCGCCGGGGCTCGCTGCGATAGGCCCTGTAGCCGTAGCGATAATAGCGATAGCGGTGCGTGAGGCCCAGAACACCGCTGCCACTGGCGGTGCCGTTCGCCCCCGGTGCGCGGTCATTGCCCGGCTCGGCCATTGCCCGCAGCGGTGCGAAGATTGTGACCACCGAAAGGATGGTGAGGGTGATTGCGGCGGCGAGACAGAAACGGCGCAAAACGCCATTCCAAGCATTTGCGACTGCTACTAGATTCTTGTTACGCACCTTATTACGCACCTTTCCAAAGCCCCATTTCCAAGCCGACCCCGCGCCGATCACGAGAGTCCCGACCCCGGGTCGCTCACAAGAGTCCCGACCCCGGGTCGATCACGGCCCCGCGCTGCCTGAGGTCACGCTAACACTGCCATCGGCTGTTAACCAAGACACAGAGAGCTGAAGATTTGGTTTTTTCTTCGCGTTGTCTCATTTCTGCCGCAATCTTTGTCGCGGTGCGCGGTGTTCGGTACAATTGGTCACCTGTGACACGGAACGGGTGACACAGAACGGGCAGAGAGCGAATGAGCGAGCGTGAACCATTTGCAGCCGTGGTGCTGACAATCTACCCGGAGATGTTCCCGGGCCCGCTCGGGGTCTCGCTCGCAGGCCGGGCGCTCGCCGAGGGGCGCTGGCGGCTCGAGACCATCGACATCCGCGACTTCGCCCGCGACCGCCATCGCTCGGTCGACGACACGCCGGCGGGCGGCGGGGCCGGCATGGTGATGCGGGCCGATGTGCTGGCGGCTGCCATCGACCATGCGCGCGAGCGCGCGGGCGCGGGCGCGGTACCGTTCGTCTACCTCAGTCCGCGCGGCCGGCCGCTCGATCAGCGCCGCGTAAGGGAGCTGGCGAAGGGGCCCGGCATCGCTCTGCTTTGTGGCCGCTTCGAGGGCATCGACGAGCGCGTGATCGAGGCCCGCGGCCTCGAGGAGGTGTCCATCGGCGACTATGTGCTCTCGGGCGGCGAGCCGGCGGCGCTCGTCTTGCTCGATGCCGTCGTGCGGCTGTTGCCGGGCGTGGTTGGCAAGGAGACGTCGCTCGCCGAGGAGAGCTTCACGGACGGGCTCTTGGAGTACCCCCATTACACGCGTCCGCGCCTCTGGGAGGGGCGGGCGATCCCCGATGTTCTGCTCTCGGGCGATCATGCGGCCATCGCCCGCTGGCGCCGTGCCGAGGCCGAGCGCATAACCCGCGAGCGCCGCCCCGACCTCTGGAAGAAATATCTCGCCATTCGAAGGAGTGTAAAAAGCGGGGAGATCGGCCGGGGCGCCATTCGCAGGGACACTAAAAGCGAATGACGCGCAACCAGCGCGCGACATTGAGCAGGCTCATGGCGGCGGCGGCCACATAGGTGAAGGCGGCCGCCCGCAAGA
>WGBL01000327.1 GCA_015494375.1 Hyphomicrobiales bacterium
CGAGAAGCGCGCCTTCCTGGCGTTGCCGCTCGAAGCTCTCGCGGCTTACAAACCAGTAGTCCTTGCCGTCTACCTCACCCGGACGGGGCGCCCTTGTCGTCAGCGAGACCGAAAGCGCAATCTCGCTATCGCGCGCAATGAGCGCCTTGGCCAGCGTCGTCTTGCCGGCCCCCGACGGCGAGGAGAGAACGAGCATCACCCCCCGACGTCTGACGGGGAACGTTGCCGACTGCGTTTCGGTGCCCACCGCGGCCGCGAGCGGCTTTTCGTGCTCTTTTCTTTTGTCCTTTTCGTCCATAGGGGCTTGGCTATTCCCGGCTCAGTTCGTCGACCATTCTGGGCTCTGGAGAAGCGTCGTCCGCCATTCTCCGTCCATTCCCAGTATCGGTGGGGCGGTCTCGGCCATTTCCGGCTGCACTCGACCATTCCCGGCCGCTTTCGGCTAATTCGATTATTCGATATTCTGCACCTGCTCGCGCATCTGCTCGATCACCGCCTTAAGCGCCAATCCCTTGCGTGTCACCGTGACATCATTGGCTTTCGAGCAAATCGTGTTCGCCTCGCGGTTGAACTCCTGGGCGAGGAAGTCGAGCCGCCGCCCGACCGCCTCGTCGCTCTCAAGCAGTTCCCGGGCGGCCGCGATATGCGACTTGAGGCGGGCGAGTTCTTCTGTGATATCGGCCTTTGCCGCCAGCAGCATCGCCTCTTGATGGAGTCGCGCCTCGTCAAGCCTCGGCTCGGCCTCGAAGAGGCGCGCGATCTGCTCCCTGAGCCGCGCCATGATGGCCTCGCCGCTGTTGGCAGGCAGCGCCTCGAGCTCCTTCGTAAGGCGCTCGATCTCTTCCAGTTGCCGGCCGACCGCCTCGCCGAGGCGGGCGCCTTCGGCGCGGCGCGCGGCAACAATTTGCGCAAGCGCCTCTTCAAGGCTCGCGAGCATCGCCTCTGAGCGTGCGGCGATCTTCTCCGGTGCGTCCTCGGGCTCGACGAGTTCCAATACGCCCCGCATGGCGAGCAGCCCATCGACACTTGGCGGTCGGGATGATGTCAACCCGCCCACGACCTTGGCCGCAACGAGCACCTGATCGAGCACATCCCGATTGATCCTGAGTTCGAGCGCCGCCGGCTCGCGCCTGATACTGAGATTGACCGCACAATTGCCGCGCCGCAAGACCCTGGCACAGGCGTCGCGGACGCTTTTCTCGAGCTCCTCGAAGCCTTGGGGCAGCCGCACCCGCACATCGAGCCCGCGGCCATTGACCGTCCGCACCTCCCAATGCCAGCTCATGCCCTCATGGGCACCGTCGGCGCGGGCAAATCCTGTCATGCTGGTGGGCGCCATGGCGGGGTCGGATCGGCTGAGTTGGGCTGGGTTGGGTTGAGCAGGGCTCGGGCGCCACCGTGGGGCCCTGCGGCTGGCCCTGAACCTAGCCAGTCGGCGCCGCGATGCCAAGACTTTGGTATTGCTCCAAGTTCATAGCCGTTGACGCCGCTTTCCCCCAGTGCTGCAGCCGAGAGCGCTCGATTGCAATGGCGCAGCATGAGCAGCCAGGCACAACCCACCCGTACAACCCAGAAGGCCAGACAGCCAGACAGCTCAGAAAGTGAGCGCCGGAAGAGCGAGCGCCGGAACGCCGGCAAAGTAGGGGTGGAGCAGGATAAGAGCCACAAACACCAGGGCCGTGATCGCAAGCCCCTTGATCTCGACGGCAAGCGGCGGCGGCTCGGGCTTCTTCCATGGGCCTTCACGCGCATTGATCGCGGGCATGGCGACGAGTGCCCAGAGGCCCATGCCGCCGAAAAGGAGGAGCGAGCGGCTGTCGCCATTGGCAAGCAGATGAGATATGGCCCAGGTGAGAACGCCAAGCAATTGCGGATGGCGGAGGTGGCGTTTGAGCGCGGTTGGGCGGCGCGCCGAGGTAAAGAGTACAAGCGCCAACGCCATCAACGGCAGGCTCAAAGCCGCACCCCACGATGGCGGCGTGTAGACCGCGACGGGCACACTCATGCGCCAGCCGATCACCATCAGCGCCACCGCCAAAGCCACCACCAGGGAGAACCCGAGCCTATAGCCTCGTTCGCCAAGCCTCTTGCCGACTTGCGCCTTAAGCGGTGCGCCGAGGCTCGGCAGGAGATGAATGGCCGCCCACAAAGCAACACCCGCCGCGAGAATGATCATGCCGCTGCCCCTTTCCCCATCTTGTCCCCGTCTTGCTCAACCGGCTTTGCTCGACCAGCTCTTGCTTGTGCTTGGCCTCGATCCGAGAGCTTCCTGCTCGGCCCGTGTTGGCCTCAAGAGCTTGAGATGCAGCACAACCCCACTCCATCCGGCTAGCCTTAGCCCTTAAAGCCGCCTTCTTCGAGAAACGCAATTTCGTCGTCGCGAGAGGGTCGGCCAAGAATCCTGTTGCGATGGGGAAAGCGGCCGAAGCGCCGGATGATATCGGCGTGGATCTCGGCATGCCGCAGGCTCTCCTCGTCGCCACTTGCGCGAAAAAGTGCAAGGGAACGCTCCTGATCGCCCCAGTCCTCGGAATGCATGAACGGCATATAGAGGAACTTGCTCAAAGCGGGGTGTGTTTCGGCAAGCGTCTGGTCGAAGCCGCGGCGGATGGCCTCATCGGCGGCTTTGCGGGCTGAATCATCGAATGCAAACGCGCGGGGCGTGCCGCGATAAATGTTGCGCGGGAATTGATCGAGCAGAATGACGAGCGCGAGTGCGCTTTGGGGCTCGCGCAGCCAGTCGTCGAGCGCCCCCTGGCCCGCCTTCTCGACAAGCTCGCCAAAGCGCGCACGGATTTCGTCATCGAACGCGACTGACTTGGCAAACCAGCGTTCGGGGCCGGCATCAGCCCAGAATACGAGGATCTCGCGAGCCCTTTGATTCATGTTCGCTCCATGTCGCGAAGTTTTCGTCTTTCCGGCCGATGGCATGCCTCTGATATCATGTTGTCGGCCCGGAAGAAATGCGGCCACCGCCGCTGCCGGCAAGTGCGCCGTCCAGCCGCATTTCTGTCCGGTCCTGAGCTAGGTGTCAGGTGTCACGTGTCAGGTGCCAGATTCAGGTGTCAGGCGCCACGCGTCAGGTGCCAGGTTCAGGTGTCGGGTCTCACATGTCAGATGACAGGCCCGTCATCCTCGGGCCGTGTGGGGCGAATGCCCCATCACGTGACCCGAGGATCCAGCGTAACACTTTGCGAAGCCTCATTTTTGCTTTTCTTGGGCCCACCC
>WGBL01000328.1 GCA_015494375.1 Hyphomicrobiales bacterium
TATGAAGCGTCCATCCTCGAAGTCCTGGATGTCGAAGAATATGTCCTCCACAGGCGCGATATGGGTGCGCGAGCGACTGTAGGGGGCGAGCCCCATGACCTTGTATTCGTGCTCGTTGGGCTTGAGGCCCAGAATGAGGGTCGTGAACTTGTAGATGCGCGCCACATCGAGATCGCCGCCCTCGGCCAGGCATTCGAGCGTGCCGTCTTCGCGCGGTACCGATACGGTCCAGTTCTTGCCATCACCCCAGGCGTCGGCCGTGACCACGAGGGCGCGATCCCAGAGCGTGCGCGGCACCCGGCTGCCATAAAAGGCATAGTAGGCGTGGCAGGCATGATGATCGACACGGCTGACCGGGCCATGCCAGGCGAAATGCCGCTCATAGACGGCATAGCGCTCGACATCGTTGAAATAGGCTTCGGCTTCCTCGTCGCTGCGTGTGGCGACAAATGAGAAGTCATAGTTGTGGCCCTCGTTGACGCCCTGGCCCGAGAGTAGCTTTTGGCGCCAGAAATCGTGCGCATCCTCGGGATCGCCATAGAAGATGTGCCACCAATAATCTTTCATCTCGGCGATCCAATCGAAGACGCCGAAATTGTGATAGCGATCGAGCCCGATGTAGTAGATCGAGTGCTCATTGGCGGCCTCGGCCACGCGGTCGATCCGCGAAAAGTCGCCACCGAGGTGCTGGTCGACGAGCGAGCGGATGGCGTTCAAGGGAAAGCCCGTCTGGTTCTTGCGCCTGGTGAGGCGTTCCTCCTGCAACAGCCCCACCAGGCGGCCGTCCGCGATGAGCGCCGCCGAAGAGTTGTGCGAGATGCAAGTCCCCAGAATGATCATTACGGCGTCTCTCCGAGGGAATCGGGCCGGTTTGCGATGCGGCCAGCTTTCTCGATGTTCTTGGGCGCGGTCTCGGGCTCGCGTGCGATCACATACCCCAGCCCCTCGAGCCCCAATCCCAGGAGCGCATCGAGGCGTGCATTGTCACGGGCATATGATTCGCGCAAGGCCGCGGGCAGCGTGACGGGGCGCGGGCGCATGGGCACGAGGCGGCTTATCAGAAAGTCATAGGCGAAAACGCGCTTGACGAAGCGGTGCATGCGATGGTCGACGCCCGCGCGATGGCCGGAGAGCCGCGAGAGGGCGCGGAGCCCCTTGTTCAACTGGCGGCGGGCGGCGACGCTAAGGGGGCTCAGGCGTGC
Organism: Hyphomicrobiales bacterium; assembly: GCA_015494375.1. Taxonomy (GTDB): domain Bacteria; phylum Pseudomonadota; class Alphaproteobacteria; order Rhizobiales; family S144-23; genus S144-23. Next base: position 1,203 of record WGBL01000328.1, read on the forward strand.
GTTCTTGCGTTGTGGCACGATCGGTCGCTCCTGCACGCCGAGAACCGAGAACAGGCGGGCCATGAACGCCTCGGGCGCCCGGCGCAAGAGCTCGAGCGGCAGAAGGCTCACCCGCTCGGGGCCCAAGTGCTCCTGATAGTGGCCGACAAGCCTCCCGTATTCGAGGCTCTCGATGACCGCGGCCATCTCGGGCGCCGCGATGAGGCGGGCGAGCGGGCGCGTCTCGGTGCGCTTGACGCGCTCCTGGTGCCAGGAAGCGAGCCAATCCGCCTGGCGGCGGATGACGAGAAGAATATGCGCCTCGGGGAGGTGCTCGGCCATGAGGGCCGTGATCTCGTCGCGTCCGAGTTTCCGCTCACGGCCCGGCACATGCGCGCGCGTCTCGAGCCAGTTGGCTGGCATAGACAGGTGCTCGCAACTGAAGACTGCCAGTCCCGGTGCGGCTTGGGCACGCTCGCGCATCTCTGAAAGAACGCTTTTGCGTGCCGCTTCGCCTGCCGGGAAATGCGCCAGCGTCAGGGCCTCGTAATAGGCGGGCGCGCGCAGATGCAGCACCTCCTCAAGGGCCGGCAGGACGGCGCGCTGGATCGTGGTCGAGGCGCATTTGGGCAGTCCGACATGGATGACGAGGCGGCCCACGTCAGGTGCGCTCCTTCCCATTGGATGGGGTCGAAGAAGGGGCAGAAGCGAAGCGTGCCTCCTCTTCCTGCGCCAGGATCCACTCCACGAGTGCGATGTCCCATTCGGTGTCGATGCTGACGAAATGGCCATCGAGCACGAGCGCGCCCGTGCGCGGGCCCATGAGGCTCTTGTGCTCGAGCAGACATCGGCGCGTCAGCGCATAGGCGATGCCGTTGCGATGATAGACGGGGCCGAGCTGCTGGCGGGCGATGATCTGGGCGCCCGCGGGATCGTAATAACCGAGCGCCTCGCCTGGCTCGCCTTTTCCGCCCGCCTTAGCCTCCCCGCCCGTCAAGATGAGCTGCTTCAAGGGATGGGCCTTCGAGTCGGTCTCGGACACCGTCCAGACGGCGTCCCAGCCCTCATCGACGAGCTTCTCGATGGTTGCCACCACATGCTCGGGCCGGCGCAGCGGCGAGGTCGGCTGCAGCATGACGATGATGTCATAGTGCGCGCCGTCATCGGCTTCGGTTGCCTCGAGCGCATGGGTGAGCACGTCCACGTCGCCGATGCGGTCGCTCGAGAGCGACTCGGGGCGGCGGAAGGGCGCCTCGAGGCCGTGCGCCTCGGCCACGCGGGCGATTTCGTCATGGTCCGTCGAGACGACGGCCCTGTCGATGAGCGCGTCGAGGGGGCTCGCGCGGACCACGTCGCCCACGAGCCCCACCATGGGCACCCCGCGGATGGGCCGCAGGTTCTTGAGCGGAATGCCCTTGGACCCGCCGCGCGCCGGGACAACGGCAAGGATGCGCTTATTGGCGTAGATCGTCTGCGCTCCGTGCGGGTTCTGTTGGGTGGCAATTCACGGGGGCAAATTGAGAACAAATTCAGAACAGATCCGTGCCCAGGATATTGTGCGGGCCGAGCCGCGGCTCATCGAGCTCGAAGAGAGTGACATCGCCCTCGCGGTCCCAGACATGGACATAACGACGGCGGAAATTGCGGGCGAGGAAACGGGCGTTGTTGGTGCGCCCGTCGACAAGAATGAGTGTGCCCGGCAGGAAGCAGGATTCCATGAGCAGGAGATCGCCCGACATGACGGTGCGTTCGGGGATGGAAAAATCAAGCCCGTTGACGGCGCCTTCAACATCATTCGGGTCGGGCCCGTCGAGATAGATGAACTCGGCAATCACATTGGGCAAGGTTTCATAGAAATGGCAGAGCTGGCCCAGATGGGTGCCTGCCTCGACGCGGCTGTGATGATAGTGGACATGGGCGCGCAGCGCTTCCGGCACGCTCTTTTTCGACAGCTCGAGCCATTGCCGGCTGGCGTCCACCACATGGTGCTCGAACAGGCGGCTGTTGCGGAGCTTGCGTGTGATGCCGGCGGCCTCGAAATCGCGCTTGTTGAGCGCGTGGGCGTGGGCGATGGCGATGGTGGAATAGCCGACGCCGAACTCGAGGGTGGTGAGCGCCCGGCGCTTTCGCACCAGATAATGAATGCGCGCGAGATCGGCCTTCTTGGGAGGGATGGGCTCGAGGCCGGGCGAGAGCAGCGCCTTTTGCGCCTCAAGAACGTCTGCAAAAAGCGCCTCGAGCCCCGCTTCGTGCCAATAGGATTCAAGCCGCTCGAGGGGAATAATGAGGTGTGCTGTCATGGAACATTTCTCAAGTGGCAGGCGAGTGAATATCAATTCGTCCGGGCAAGTCAGTGGCTACTCGATGGCAAAGCCAACAATGAGCGGCTAGAAATAGCCGAATTCCCGGAGGTCGTAGTCGACATACTCTTGCAGCCTTCGGTTCGAGTCGCGATAGAGGGCGAGCACCTGGGCGCGCACCTCGGGTGAGAGCGGCTGGGCGGGCTCGAAGCGATAGCGCGCCGCAATCCGCGCTGCGCGAAGCCGGGCCGCGAGCAGCCTGAGGTGTAGGGAATGCTTGAGGCCCACGAGCCCGTGGCGATGCGTAAGCCTCCTCTCCGCCACCGCATTGAGCCGTTGGTGCAGCCGGAACTCGGCGGCTGACGGCCCCCGATTGACGATGGTCCGGGGCACGGGGCCCGCCCAGCGGCTGCCCGCAAATCGAGCGATGTTCGCCACAAATGTCTCGCCGTCCCGGCTCAGCAGCTCAAGCGGTATCATATGGAGCGCAACGTTTTCGTGCCGGCCCTCGAGGGCGAGAAAGCGTGAGTAGTCGCAATAGCGCCCATGGACGCTGCCCCGGCCCAACTTGTCGCTTTCGACCGGCTCGAGCGTGTCGTCGAGAAGAAATCTTTCGAGCGCAAGTGTGCCGCCCTTCCGCACATGATGGCGAATGAGCGAGGCGAGAAAATCAGCCTGCCTGCGGATCACCACGAGGACGCCGATGGCAAGATCGGGTCGCTGTGCCGCCAGCCGGTCGACAAAGTCCA
>WGBL01000329.1 GCA_015494375.1 Hyphomicrobiales bacterium
CACTTGCATGCGCACCGATATGCCGTCCTCGCCCTTTGCGGTCTGCACTTGCAGGCGATCGCCCCGTCGCCCATAGAGGTCAATCCGCCCGATGAGGGAGATGCGCTCCTGGCCCGGCTTGAGCTCAACGACGTCGATTGCGTGCGCCGCCGGGGCGCCCATGCCCATAAGCAGCAGCACGAACAGCATCACCTGGGCCGCATACCAGACAAACCAGACAAACCACCCAGCAAGCCCGTTCGCGCGCCCCTTGCGGCAAATCACCCATACAGGCCCCTCTGACAACGCCGCCCCTTCGCCGCGGCCCGGAGAGTGCTGCGCCTCGCTTGGATGATCCGGCCACAAATCGCGTCCCATATGCCCCTCGCCGCGGCCCCTTGTTTTCCGCCTCTTGCTCACTGCGGGGCGCCTTCCCTGTCTGCGCGTTGTTTCCTCGTTGTTTCTGCCGTCTCGCCCCTGGCTGGCCCGCAGGTGCAACCATCACCCCTTGTGGCGGCTCTATGGGCGCTCAGGCCCCGGTTGCTCCGGCCGAGATCGACTTTGGCCGCACTTTGCCCTCACCGAATGCGATTGCCTCACATCGTCGCCTCAATCGCCGCTTCCACGCGCCGCTTCACGCCACTTCCTCACGCCGCTTCGATAGCCGGTAATGGTCTGCAACCGAATCAAGCATACCAATCTTCGGCCAGCAAAGCGTAGAGAAGATGATCCTGCCAAACGCCGTTGATCTTGAGATACTTGCGCGCCAGACCTTCGAGACGGAAACCGTTTTTTTCGAGAACGCGAATGGAGGCCTGGTTCGCCAGCATACATGCGGCCTCGAGACGATGGAGGCCGAGTGTCTCAAAGACGAAGGGGATCACGGCACGCACGCCCTGAGTCATAAGGCCCCGTCCGGCATAGGGTTGGCCGGTCCAATAGCCGAGTGAGCAAGACTGGGTCACGCCGCGCCGCACATTGGACAGGGTGAGCCCGCCGAGCAGGCAATCGTCCTTGTTGCGAAACATGAAAAAGGCATAGCCCGTCTCCTCGCGCAACTCGCGATGGTAATAGCGCAGGCGCTGGCGATAGGCTGCTCGGGTGAGCTCGTCACGGGTCCACGAGGGCTCCCACGGCACGAGAAAGGCGCGGCTCTTGGCCCTGAGCTCCGCCCACTGACCATAGTCGCCTGCGGTCGGTATGCGCAGATAGAAGTCTGGCCCAAAGATCACCGGCCCCGCTTCCACTGAAATTGTTGGCCGCAAAAACGCCATTTCGAAAGGCTCCTCGCGCAAATCCTACGCGATTGCTCATCTTGGAGCGGCTAGGCGGCAACGCCACCTGCCCACATTCCCTCTGACCAACCCCTCTGACCAACACTCTGCCCAAGGTTTGTGGTCAACCTGGCTCTTGGGTCCGCGTGTTCCACCCGAGTGTCCAGGTTGGCCCTGGCTAGTTGATCCGAGCGTCCTGCTTAGCCCTGGCTAGTTGACGAGCGCGGGGAAACACCTCTTCAGGTAGGCAAGTGCCGCGCTCGCTCCGCCCGCCTCTTTACGGACCGCCTGGGGCATGAGTTCCGTCCATGTCGGTTTACGGCGTTGCATGAAGTCTTCAGCCAGGCGCCGGACCGTCTCGCGGTCAACGCCGACCACCTTGTCCATGAGCTCGTCCTTGGGCGGCACGCGCCCCTTGGCGAGCAGCTGCCGAGCCATCTGTTCGGCGCGGGCGCCTGAGCTTTCGAGGCTCATGGCCAGGCCCACGCGGATTTGCGCCTTGGCGCGGGCGAGCTCCGCCTCCTCGGGCCCATGCTCGGCCAGCGCCGCCAGCTGATCGACCACCACGGCTGCCAACTCGGCCACCTGCTCGGGGCTCGTTGCGGCATGGGCGCCGAAAAAGCCGCTGTCGGCAAAGCCCCAGGAAAATGAATAGATGGAATAGCAAAGACCGCGCTTTTCGCGGGCTTCCTGAAAGAGCCGTGACGACATGCCGCCGCCGAAGAGACCAGACAAGACTTGCGCCCCGTAGAAATCGTCATCGTTGTATGAAGGCCCTTCAAATCCCAGGATCAGGTGAGCCTGCTCGAAGGGCCCTGACACAAAGCGCGCGCCACCCCGGTAGCGGGCAGGGGCGACGGGCGGCCCGGAGCCGCGATTGAGCGCCGCAAATTGGGCCTCAGCGTGACGAACGAGCGCGCCATGATCGAGCGCGCCGGCCGCCGCCAGCACCATATTGCCTGCGCGATAATGGCGCCGACGATGATCGATAAGGTGTTCGCGCGTGAGCCGCCGCACCGTTTCGGCACTCCCCAGGATGGGCCGCCCCACGGGCTGGTCGGGAAAGGCCGTCGCCTGGGCCTTATCGAAGACCACATCGTCGGGCACATCGGCGGCGGCGGCGATCTCTTGCAGGATCACCGCCCGCTCGCGCTCGAGCTCTTCAGGTGCGAAGGTGGCATTGAGCAGAATGTCGGCGAGGATCTCGATGGCGAGCGCCAAGTCCTCTTTGAGCACGCGCACATAATAGGCCGTCGTCTCGAGGCTTGTGACGGCATTGAGGTCGCCCCCTGCGCGCTCGATCTCCTCGACGATCTGGCGGGCCGATCGCGTCTCGGTGCCCTTGAAGGCCATGTGCTCGAGAAAATGCGAAAGCCCGTTTTCCGCAGCGTCTTCCGAGCGGGCGCCGCTGCCCACCCAGATGCCCAGTGAGACTGTCTCGAGCTGGGGCATGGGATGGCTTACGATACGCAAGCCGTTGGCGAGTGTGGTGATGGCGACCTCTTCAGGCATGCGCCCGCTTGCCTCTCTCTCAGTGAGATCGGGAGGTGCGCTTGCACAGCCGCTCATGCTCGTGCTCCTGATCGCGCGGGGGCCGATCCTGCGGTGGCTGACCCCGACGCGCCCGACGCCCCGGAGGCCAACTCCACGGTGCTCGATCCAGGGGCGGCGGAACCGGGGCTGCCAGCCCCGGCGGCGGCCCGTGGGCGCGCTCTGGTTCTGTCGGCGTTTTTGTCCGCAGCGGCCCGTGCGCGCTCGAGAATAAATGCCGTCAGTGCGCTCTTGTCATTGCCAAGGACGCTCAGCCGTTCTTCACGCTCCTCGAGCCCCGCAAGCCGCAGCGGCAACGGCACGGCGACCCCTGTGGCCTGGCTGACAGTGTCGGGGAACTTGGCCGGATGCGCCGTCGCCAGTGTCACCATGGGAGCGCCGTCACCGGGATCGCACGCCCGAGCCGCCGCCACGCCCACGGCGGTGTGGGGGTCGGCGAGATAGCCCGTTTCCTCGCGCAAGCGGGCGATGGTCCGTGCGGTCTCCGTCTCGCTCACACGGTGGGCGCCGAAATCGCGCCTGAGCAAGGCATGCTCCTCCTCATTCAGCCGAAAAGCGCCCCGTTCACCGAGCGCCGTCATCAGCGCCCGCACCCGCCGCGGCCGTCGGCCCGAAAGCTCGAACAGCAAGCGCTCGAAATTTGAGGCAACCTGAATATCCATGCTCGGGCTCGCGGTGGCCACCACGCCGCGCGGCGCATAGCGCCCCGATTTGACGACACGGGCGAGGATATCGTTCTCGTTGGTGGCGATGATGAGGCGGGCCACGGGCAGCCCCATGCGTCGCGCGACATAACCTGCGAAGATGTCGCCGAAATTGCCTGTCGGCACCGAGAACCGCACCTTGCGGTCGGGCGCACCCAATGCCAGCGCGGCGGTGAAGTAGTACACTACCTGGGCCATGATGCGCGCCCAGTTGATGGAGTTGACACCAGCCAGTTGCAGGCGCCGCACCAGCGCCTCGTCGCCGAAGAGCGCTTTGACAAGCGCCTGGGCGTCATCGAAGGTGCCCTCGATGGCGATGTTGTGGACATTGGGCTCGCGCACCGTGGTCATTTGCCGGCGCTGCATCTCGCTCACGCGGCCTTTGGGATGAAGCACAAAAATGTCGATGGCCTCGAGACCGCGGAAGGCCTCGATCGCAGCGCCGCCGGTGTCGCCCGAGGTCGCCACCACGATTGTCGCACGCCGCTTACGCCGCCTGAGCGCCCGATCCATCAGCCGCGCAAGCACCTGCATGGCGACATCCTTGAAGGCGAGCGTCGGCCCATGGAAGAGCTCGAGCAGCCACGCATTGGGCCCCATCTGAACGAGGGGAGCCACCGCAGGGTGGGCAAAGGTTGCATAGGCCTCGTCGATGAGCCGCGCGAGCGCCCGCCCACTCACATCCGCGCCGACAAAGGGCTGCATCAGCGTGAGCGCCACCTCGGCATAGGAGCGGCCGGCAAGGGCGCGCATCTCGTCTTTTGTGAGACGTGGCCAGCGCGCCGGCACATAGAGCCCGCCATCGCTTGCAAGGCCGGCAAGCAAGACCTCTTCAAAGCTTAGGCTCCCGGCCCCGCCTCTGGTGCTCACATACTTCACGGGAAACAATGCTCCTCGAATCGGCGTCTGCGGTGATGCCCCTTCTCTTATCCGAGGGCGACAGCCGCCGGCAAGCGACTGCTGATGCCAGAGAGCCGGAGAACGGCTGGCTCGATCGCAACCGGCCCTCGAGCGGCTGCCGACCGGTGGCGCGCTCCTTCAGACGCGGAACGCTGGTCAGGACGCGGCCTGCTGATCAGGACGCGGAACGAAGGCGTTTGCGCATGAACGCGATCCAGACGCCTGCGAGTGCCAGCGCCAGCCCATACCAGGTGACGGCATATTCGAGATGCCGATTGGGCAGATCGATCCGCGCCGGCCCGGGCTCAGGCGCACCTGGGCCGCCCATCCGCTTGTCGGCCTCGACATAGAACGGCGCGACAAGCCTCATCGCCTCATCCGGCGCCCCCGATCCCGCGCCCTCGATGAGGGATGCGACGAGGCGGCGGCGCATGCGATCGAGGTCACGGCCGAACCATTGATTGGCCGCAAGGTTCGGCTCGGGCGTAAGAAAATTGACGCTTCCCCGGCGCACCCGGCCCACGACCTCGACAAGGCCCGCAACTTGGCCGTCCTTGCGGGTGGCGGGGTCCTTCTGCGCCTCGGGCACGCGGCCGCGGATGACGAGCACATAGCGCAGCGGCGGGCCGTCGGCGATCGCAACCGGCGGGTGCAATTCCAGCGGCGTTATCACGCTCCACCCCGGCCCATCAGGCCCCGGGCTCCAGACATGGAACTCGCGCTCATGGACGAACACGCCTTCAAAACGCACTCGGGTGAAGACGGGGGGCGCGTCGCCATCGCTCCGCGCAAGCA
>WGBL01000330.1 GCA_015494375.1 Hyphomicrobiales bacterium
GCCATCATCGTCGCGCCCACGGCACCGACAGCAGCAGCCTCGGTGGGCGAGGCGAGCCCCGCCAGGATCGAGCCGAGCACGGCGACAATCAGAAGGAGCGGCGCAAAGAGCGAGCCCGCGAGAGAGAGCCAAAAGGCGCGGTCCGCCACCTCGTCCGCCCGCGGGGGAATGGGCGGCGCCCGGTCGGGATGCGCGATGGCATAATAGATCTGATAGAGCACGTACATGCCCACCAGCATGAGCCCGGGAAAGAGCGCGCCGGCAAAGAGATCGTTCACCGAGACGGTATCAGGCGCGAAAATCCCCATCTCGAACTGAGCCTTCTGATAGGCGGACGTCAGCTGATCGCCGAGCAGGACGAGGACGATGGAGGGCGGGATGATCTGGCCGAGTGTGCCGGCGGCCGCGATCGAGCCGCATGAGAAGGCGCGATCATAGCCCCTGCGGAGCATTGTGGGCAGCGAGATGAGGCTCATGGTAATCACGGTCGCGCCCACAATACCGGTCGATGCCGCAAGCAGCGCACCCACAAGGCAGACGGAATAGGCAAGCCCGCCCGGCAGGGGCCCAAAGAGCCGGCCCATGTTGTCAAGCAGCTCCTCGGCGATCTCGGAGCGCTCGAGCATCACCCCCATGAAGACGAAAAGCGGCACCGCGACCAGCACCTCGTTGGTCATGGTGGCGAGGATGCGTTGCGGAAAGGCGGTCAGAATCGAGAGATCGAAAACACCGGCGAGGCTGCCGAGCCCGGCAAACAGCAGGCCGGTGCCGGCGAGTGTGAAGGCCACCGGGAACCCGAGCAACAACAAGCCCACGGCGGCCAGGAACATGGACAGGCACATGACTTCGGGCTGCAATAGGATTTCCACGGGCCCCTGCGCTCCTCATACCTCAGGTTGTCAGGTCCTCGGGTTTTCGGCTTTTCGGAATTCTCATGTTCTCAAGGTTTCAGGTTGTCAGGGTCTCGGTTTCCTGGCGCTTCTGGTTCTCTAGCCCGATTGGCTGCTTCAGTCGGTTTCACACCGTTCAACCGGTCTCCGCCTCACCAAAGGGCGAGGGACGGTAGCTGGGGCTCGCACCCGAGAGATAGGCGATCGCCTTGATGGCGATCGAGAGCCCTTGCAAGCCGACAAGGGCCGCAAAAATCCAGATGACCGTCTTGAGCAGATAGATGAACGGCAGGCCGGCAACCTCGGTCGAGCCCTCGAGCACAGCCCAGGAGTTGAGCACATAGCTCCAGCTGAGCACGAACGTGGTCACGCAAATGGGGAGTAGAAAGACCAGAACGCCAAAGAGATCGACAAGGGCGCGGCGGCGCTCACTCGCCTCGCGATAGAAGATGTCGACCCGGACATGGCCGCCATAAAGAAGCGTATAGCCCGCCCCCATCATGAAGATTATGCCGTGGAGGTACCAGATCGACTCCTGGACCGCGATATTGCCGACATTGAAAACATAGCGTGCGACGACAACGCCGAACTGAATGAGCACCATGAGCAAGGCGAGCCACGCCACGCCGCGCCCGACCACGAGATTGAGACGATCTATTGCTTTCGCAACCGCGCCCAACTTGACACCATCCTTTCGTCACGACTCGTTGCGACTCTGCTGGCCCTGCCTGAAATCGGCTGCCGAACCGCTGCTGGCCCTGCCTGAAAACGGCTGCCGAACCGCTGCCATCGCGCCGGCGGTCGGGTCGTGCCGCGATCGCGCCCCGGCACCTCGGTCCATCCGGGCTGGTGGAGACTTCGAAAAACCTCTCTTTCACGTCATCACCCGGCGTGACCGGGTGATCCAGGGGCCGAAATCGCGGCGTTTGCCGCTCTGGATTGCCGGGTCAAGCCCAGTGCTGTCCGGTTGGATAGCCAAGAGCAACGCCCAAGTCGCTTGTTCGCAAGTCTTTTCAATCTTTGTTCCCTCGACTGGACACGGTCCGTCTGTTTTCCGTTCTTGCTCTTCGTTTGCAGGTTTTCTCTCCGTCACCCCGGCCCCTTCCGACACTCTCCCCCCTTTCCGTTCACTCCCACCCTCTCCGTCACTCCCGCGGAGGCGGGAGTCCAAATCACCGGTTCAGTGCCACGCCCCGCCGCATTTGCTCCTTGAGCATCAAAGCA